>NZ_JBQIOP010000018.1:0-81105 GCF_056822245.1 Petralouisia sp.
TTATACCAAACTGTTGCATTTTCCAGATAATAGGAGATGCAGAACGAAACGCCCGCCTTGATACAGAAAGCTGCGGCGACAGAGAAATTGCAGGAAACATGGAGGTTTGAAATGTTAAAACTGACCATTAAAGCAGGAGAGTACCTGTTAATCGGAGATGAAGTCAAGGTAGTCTATACAGGAGGAAGCGGGGAAAATGCCCATATTCTGATAGACGCGCCCCGCTCCATGAACATTGCAAGGAGCAGCGCGCTGGAAAAGTATGGAAGAGCCCCGGAACCGGGAAATGAAGTGAAGCATTACCGGGACAGGAAATTGTCTCCGGAAGCCAAAGAGAAGATCAAAGCAATCCTTATGGAAGAGCGGAAGAAAGCCAGGTAATTTGCCTGTCTAACCTAGGGGGCAGGCTTATTATAGAGGGACAAAACTGTCCCGGATTTCCCGGTTATGAACGGGAAGGAAGCAAAACAATCAGGAATCCCCCCGGAAAAGGATTTTAGGGGGAAAGATTTATCACAAGGAGGTAACTATTATGGCAATGGTAGTACAGCACAATTTACAGGCAATGAACTCTAACAGAATGTTGGGAGTTACAACAAGTTCTCAGTCAAAATCAACAGAGAAACTCTCATCCGGCTACAGAATTAACCGTGCAGCAGACGATGCGGCAGGACTTACCATTTCAGAGAAAATGAGAAGCCAGGTTCGCGGCCTGAAACGTGCTTCCACAAACGCGCAGGACGGCGTTTCCTTAATTCAGACGGCTGAAGGCGCGTTAAATGAAGCTCATTCTATTTTACAGAGAATGAATGAACTGGCAGTACAGGGTGCAAATGACACCAATCAGGCAATCGACCGCGATGCCATTAATCAGGAGCTGGCTGCTTTGACAGAAGAGTTAGACAGAATTTCTGAGACAACTCAGTTCAACAAGCAGGAACTGTTAGACGGTTCTTTCCAGGGCAAGAAACTGCATGTTGGAGCAAACACCAATCAGTATATCGCTATTTCCATTAAAGCCATGAACGCACAGGCTATCGGTGTAAAAGACTCTACTTTTACAGCAAGTGGTTTGACAAAGGTTTCTAAGACGGCAGGAACAACCAGCGCTACTGTAACGAGTGGTCTGACCAGCAAATTAACATTTGCTACAGGCGGAGTTATTCTGTGTGCAGCTCCCTATTCTAAGCTGTTAAGTATGCCGGGATTATCAGGAGTAACAACATCAACATTTAATGGTACAATAAGTTTTACGATAAGCGGACTGAAGAGCACTTTCACTGCATCCGGCATCGGAGCTGTCTGCACAACTTTAAGCGGCCAGACATCTACTACCGGCGGCGCGCTGAAAGTAGACAGCTATGATATTGCAAACGCATCCCTCAGCAGAATCCAGAACGCAATCAACGAGGTTTCCAAACAGCGTTCCGCTCTTGGAGCAATCCAGAACAGATTAGAGCATACCATTGCAAACCTTGACAATGTACAGGAGAATACACAGGCTGCAGAATCCCGTATCCGTGATACAGATATGGCTTCTGAAATGGTTGAGTACAGCAAGAACAATATTCTTGCTCAGGCAGGTCAGTCTATGCTCGCTCAGGCAAATCAGTCTACACAGGGCGTATTGTCTCTCTTACAGTAGTTAAGTAACTGATGTATCAGAAGCATTTCGGGTGAAACCCGGTCCGGGAGGGGGCAGGTGAGTGAATCATCTGCCCCTTACTTAATTCACAATGGAAAAGGAAGTACACAAAAACATGGACAGAGCAATCTACGAAAAGAACATGAAAGCGTTTCATGCAAGGTATGACTATGTGGCAAAGCAGATAGAAGGAAAAGATTATGAGCTGACCGAAGATCTGACAATTTCAATGGAAGAGAAGGATCTGATCAAAGCAGAAAAAAATGGCGTGAGCGCTGTACTGGGCGTTCATTACAATGAGAAGGAGCGTGCAGAGCATTGGATCAGAGACATCAAATCCCTGCCGGAGTATTCGACCGTGCTGATTGTAGGGATTGGAAATGCTTTCTATCTTCAGGAACTTCTGCGGGCCACATCAGAAAATTTTAATATTCTGATTTATGAGCCGTGTATAGAGGTTCTGCTGAAGATTTTAGAGGAAATTGACATTACAGAAGTGTTTGAGAACAGACCGGTAGCTTTGCTTGTAAAAAGCGTCAATGAGGAAGAACTGATTCCTGTTATGTCCAAATGGCTGACCAATGAAACGCTGCCCTTTTTCCGGACGAAAATTTTGCCGGGATATGACAAGATCTTTTTTGATGAAATCAAAGAATTTCTGGGGATTGTTAAAAGGACTGTGGTGAAAATGAAGGTAGATCAGAATACGATTGCCTTCTTTGGAAACTATTATGCCCGCAATGTCATTGGCAACGGGAAACAGATTTTGAAAAGCCATACCATTAATCAGCTTTCAGGTTTGATTCCAAACGATCGTCCTGCCGTCATTATTGCGGCTGGGCCGTCATTGAAGAAAAATATCAATGATTTGAAAGAAGCAAAAGGCCGCGCATTTTTGATTGCAGTGGATACTGCCCTGAAACCCCTGATTGCAGCGGGGATTCTTCCGGATCTGTTTGTGACGGTAGACGGGAACAAGCCGGTAGAGCTTTTTGATCAGGAAGAAATATGGAAGATTCCGGTGCTGCTTTCCGCAGATGTCAACAGTGAAATGGTGCGCCGGCATACCGGGAAAAAGATTTTTTATTACAACGGAGAAGAGTTTATCCAGAATTTATATCTGGCCCACGGCATTCCCTGCAGCGGGCTTCCTTCCGGCGGCTCTGTTTCCAATTCTGCTTTTTCTTTGGCGGAAATGCTGGGATTTCAGACAATTATTCTGGTGGGTCAGGATTTGGCGTACACCGGAAACCGCTCTCATATGGAAGGCACGTTTTCAGAAGAGGATATTCAGAAAAAACGTGTGAACGCCACAGCCACAGTGGAGGATCTGAATGGAACTATGGTGCCTACACAGCCCAATATGCTGATGTTTCTCAAATGGTTTGAAGATCGGATGAAGGAACGGCCGGAACTTAAAGTGATCGACGCTACAGAAGGCGGAGCAAAGAAAAAAGGCGCGGTAATTATGACTCTGAAAGACGCAATTCAAACGGAATGTCCAAAGGAACCAGTGGATTATCAGGCGATAATTGACGGGCTTCCCTATGTGTTTGATGAAGAGATGGACAAAAAAAACAGGGAATACCTTTTCGGAACTATGGATGTGATGCAGGAGGGCTTGAAAAAAGCCAATCAGGGTCTGAAGCTGTACAGACAGCTGGAACGGCTGTTTCAAAAAGAATATGTGGATGCCAGGAAAGTAAAAAAACTCAGTAAAAAGCTGGATAAACTGACTCATTATTTTGAACAGAATCCGGTTATGACAGTGGTAATGCGTTCTATGGCTTCCATCAGTCTTGCCATCTCTCAGGGAATGTATGACTACGAGGAAGATATTCATGAGGAAGGAATTATGATCGCCCGACAGGGAATCGTGATGATGACCTGTATTAAAATTTCTTTGCGGAATGTGATTCCCATGCTGGAGGATATGCTGTCGGAGCTTCGGGAAGAAACGGAGCAGATTTTGCCCGGAGCGGAACTTTCTGCCGGAACGGAACAGGGATAAATAAAAGGAGAAAACATGGACTGGGAAGAAATAGAACAGATTGTGATGTCTGTGATGGAAGATTTGAATCTGCTGCTGCAGAGAAAAGAAACAGACCGTGCGTTTCTGATGCTTTTGCAGGATACGTACCGCAAATTTGCTGAAACAGGTCAGATTTTGCTGTCGTGGAACCATCCGGTTCTGACAGAGAATCTTTTGTCCGGGCAGGATGCATTTGAAAAAGTCATGGATGCTGTGGAACGCTGCAGGCCGGTTTCTGAGGTTTTGGATCGGCTTTATGAATTTGGCCAGACGCTTTTGACACTGAAACGCTGCCTGTCCATGGAAGAAAAATATTTTATTATAGTTTATGGAATCAACCCCAAAACTCCGGATTATATTTACTGCCTGGATTTAACAAAAACATTTGTTATGGCTTTTGCAGTGAAGAATAAGCCGCCGGAACTGACAGAGTATATGGGAATTCCCGTAATAGATATGGATGAGGCGGGGAATCTGGAATATAATTATCTGCTTTGTACGGAAGAACCGGAGGAAGCGGATCAATATCCTTATGAAAAAATATTAAATATCCATTCTCATATCAAAACCTTTGTAACCGGAGGATATGAGATTGCATATGAAAGAATGAATTTTTATCGGGACAGAGGCCCCTATGACGGCATTGTTACAGGGTTGTCCTATATCCGTCAGGGAATAGATTTAAATTCCATCCATGGCCGTTTTTTGAACTTTGCAATCGGCGGGCAGGATTTATTTTACAGTTATCAGATGTTCCGTTATGCCTATGAACATGCAAAGGAACCCCAGAGCATTCAGTATGCCCTGATAGGGCTGTCGCCTTATATTTTTCAGTATGATATGTCAGCTGCGCCCTATAATGCTGTTGTAGCAGAGCGTTATTATTCTTTTCTCAGGCGGATGAATCATTTTGCCGGGGCATGGATTTATAAAGGAGCGTATCATTATGCCAAAGACCGTTTAGACCAGATCATGAAAGAGGATTTCGAAGAAATTTATACCACCACAGAGGAGGAGTATTTCCTGAATTATGAAAGAGATCTGAAAAGCGTTGTTTATGACAGCGGCAAGTTAGATGAAAAGGGCATTCAGGCAGAAAAAGAAAGCATTGAGCGGGAATACCATAAGAATTATCCCAAGACAGAGGCATTTAATATCCGCATTCTGAGGGAATATCTGGAGTATCTGAAACAGCGTCAGGTGAAGGCAATTCTTGTAATGCCGCCTATGACCAAGCTGTATCAGAAATATATGTCATGGGATATGTATCAGGATACCATGGGAATTCTGGAGAAACTGCAGACAGAATATGCATTTACCTTTGTAAATCTTCTGACAGATTTAGAACTGGAAGATAAATATTTCCGCAATTCCTCCCACTTAAACGGCGCAGGAGCAGTGAAAGTGACAGAAGTCCTGAATCAATATCTTCTGTTGGATGAAACAGAAAGCAGGTGAAAAGAATGAATCGGAAAACGGCAGCCATTATCGGCGCAGGATATATGGCAAAAGAATATTATAAGGTTCTGCGGGCCATGGGGCATTCCGTCCTGGTGCTGGGACGGGGAGAAGAGAAAGCAAGAGCCTTCGAAGAAGAATTCGGACAAAAGGTGTTTACCGGAGATTACCGGGCTGTGCTGCAGGAACAGGAAACAATGCCGGAATATGCCGTAATTGCTGTCAATGTGGGCGGGCTCTGTACAGTGACGCAGGAATTGATACGGCTCGGCATCCCCAATATCCTGGTGGAAAAACCGGTAGCTTACCGTTCCTGGGAGCTTGCGCCCCTGATTCAGGAGCAGGAACAGGCAGGAGCAAACGTCTATGTCGCCTATAACCGCCGTTTTTTTGCTTCGGTGCAGGAGGCGGAAAGGAGAATCCGAGAGGACGGCGGCGTCACTTCTTTTCACTTTGAATTTACAGAATGGGCCCATACCATTGGCCCGGCCAAACGGCCGGAGGGTGAGAAAGAAGGATGGATTTTCGCTAATTCTACCCATGTAATGGATCTGGCATTTTTCCTGGGAGGGTTTCCGAAGGAAATGAAATCCTATGCGGCGGGAGGCCTGGACTGGCATCCTTCAGGCAGTAATTATGCCGGAGCCGGAATCTCGGAAAAAGGCGCGTTATTTTCTTATCAGGCCAACTGGGAGGCGCCGGGAAGATGGGCGGTGGAGGTTCTTACGGCAAAGCGCCGCTATTATCTGAAGCCTGTGGAAACCCTTCAGATACAGGAGCTTGGCTCTGTGAATCTGAAGCCGGCAGAGCTTGCAGCTCCCTGGGAGGAAGCGTATAAACCGGGATTGTATGAGATGGCAGACGCTTTTTTGAATCATCCCCAGGATAAAAGACTGCTGACGTTAAAGGAGCATGCAGAGCATTTTCCAGTGTATGAACAAATTGCCGGCCGGCGCGGTTAAGGAGCGGACAAATGAAAAAACGACAGATAGGGATCATAGGAACAGGAAATCTGGGCATCAGGCATCTGCAGGCTGTGGCCCTTTTGAAAGAATCCTGTCGGATTAATGTGATGGACATAAGCAAAGAAGCGTTGCAGAACGCAAAAGCAGTTTGTCAGGAAACAGAAGGGGCCAAAAACCATGAGATTTCTTTTGTGACAGAGATGACCTCCATGCCGGAGGAGCTGGACGCTGTAATTGTGGCCACCGTTTCCCATGTAAGAAAAAAAGTAATAGAAGAGCTGTTGTCTCATGCCCGGGTAAGGTATCTGATTCTGGAAAAAGTGCTGTTTCAGCGGCTTGAGGATTACGGCGCAGTCAGAGAATTGATGGAAAAAAATCAGGTGCAGGCTTTCGTCAACTGCCCCAGAAGGATGTATCCGGTTTATGAGAAAATCAAAAAGAAGCTGGAAGGAGCCCATACAATGGAAATTATGGTTTCCGGTTCAGACTGGCATTTGGGCTGCAACGGAATCCATATGCTGGATCTGATTGGATACCTGGCAGGGACAGAACAGATAACGGCGGGCGTTTCCGAATCAGGACAGATGACGGCGGACGTTTCCGAATCAGAACAGATGACGGTGGATATCTCAGGATTAGAACCGGAATGTCTGCCCGGCACTCGGAAAGGTTTTTCAGAGATTGCCGGAACGATTCGGGGAAGCCTGGGCCGGTGCCGGGCTTTTTCCCTGGCATCTTATCCCCAAAAGGGTATTCCGGCCTCTACGGTGATTTTAAGCGACGTCTGCTGGTGCCGTATCCTGGAAGGAAAAAGGGAACTGGACTTTGCGGACGCTTCTACGGGATGGGAGTGGAAGAAAGAAACATTTGAAATGCCGTATCAGAGCAGACTGACCAATCTTGCCCTGGAGGAGCTTTTTGCAGGCGGAAGCTGCCGTTTGACGGCTTTTGAAGAATCCTGCCGGCTGCATATGGCTTTGGAGGAGCAGTTAATTCCCTGGTTTGAAAAACGGGGAAAAGAGAAAGGGCTGTGCCCCATTACCTGATCCGCATGTCAGAAATGGCCAGACGGGGCATGTCAGGAATGGCCAAACGGGCTGAACCGGGCTTTGCCGGGAAATTTAGTTTCTGCACAGTAAGAGATGGGAGGCGTAAGAAGGATGTATTTGGAAAAAGCCAAATTGGAAGAATTTGAAATCTATTACCAGATGAAATGTGAAAAGTATATTGCTTATTGGAGTCAGGGAAATTATGAGATCCCGCCCAGGGAAAATCTTTACCGTTTTTATACAGGCTGCCTGCAGTCCGCAGAAGGAGAAAAATGCAAAGAAATTTATTTAATAAAAACAGATGAGGGAGAAACTGCGGGATACCTGTATATGGATTACCTGGAAAACAGTGTGGACATTCCCATTGCCCTCTGCGAGCGTTTTACGAAAAAAGGGCTTGCAAAACAGGCGATTTCAGAAGGGCTTCGGATGGCCAGGGAAAAGGGATACCGCCAATCGGAAGTTGAAATCAGGGCGGATAATGCGGCTTCTATCCGGTTATACACTTCCTGCGGTTATCACAGAGGAAAGAAAACACGGGAGATATATTCCTCCGCCCTCAAACAGTCCGTCGCCATGTATGCGTATCAGAAGAAAATCGAGGATGCGGGATAATGGAACTGGGAAGTGAATTCGCTCTGGATGTTTTGCAGCTTAGGGAAACTTCAGACACGGTGTTTGCATATCTGAAAGAATTCCATGCCCTTTATACGGACAGCGGCCGCAGCGCCCTGCGGCTTTTGTCGGACGCTTTGGCCGGGGCGAAGATTCTGGTTCCGGATTATATCTGCAGAAACGTTACGGATGTGCTGTCAGAAACATGTACGGTGATCGATTATCCAGTCAGCCGCAGGTTTTCAGCAGAGCTGGATCAATTAGAAGAACTGATTCAGAAACATTCAGCCCATGTTCTGTATTTCATGCATTATTTTGGGACGCTGCAGCCGGAGGAGACAAGGAGGCGCATTGCAGAATGGAAAGAAACATACGGACTGACGGTGATTGAGGACACCACCCATTCGCTGTTTACGGCAAAGAAAACGGTTGGGGATTACTGCATTGCCAGCCTGCGCAAATGGTTTCCGATTCCGGACGGAGGCGTGCTGTATATGGATATGGAGCAAAGGGCGGTTTTTATGGGCGGGAACGCAGGGCAAAAGCCAAAAGAGGGACTGAAACAAAAACCTGTTTCCAGGAAGGTTCAGGCAATGATGCTGAAACATCTGTTTTTGACGGAGGGCCTTGACTGCAATGCCAGATACCGGGAAATGTTTGCAAAAGAAGAGGAGGCCCTGAACGTCCAGAAAGGCGTCTATGGAATGTCCGTATTGTCCCGGCTTCTGCTTTCTCATTTTCCGGTGGCTTCCATGTGCGAAAGGCGCAGAGACAACGCCGCGCTGCTGAGGGCCGGGCTGAAGCGTCTGGGGTATCAGGAAGCTGTGGAAACAGAGTCCTCGGAGGTATTACTGGCTCTGCCGGTTTACGTTCCAAAGAGGAACGCTCTCCGGCAACGGCTGGCAGAGCAGAAGGTGTACTGCGCCGTGCACTGGCCCCTGGAGCGGCCGTCGGCTGCAGGAGAGGACGGGTGGATGGAAAATCATATCATTTCCCTTCCCATCGATCAGAGATACGGAGAAAAAGAAATGGGATATTTACTTAAATGTCTGGAGGAATCCCAAAAGTACGGGACAGGGATTGAGAGATTTGGAAGTCTGTAAAAAGGAGGACGGTTATGAAGCTTGTAAGGGACAGGGAGGAATGGAACCGGCTGGTAAAGAGTTTTCCAAACTGGGATATTTATTACCTGTATGAATATGTCCGGTCACTGGAACTGCACGGGGACGGCAGCCCGGCGCTTCTTTACTGGAAAGGAACGAAGATGGAAATCTGCTACGCTGTGATGCTGCAGGATATCGCTGCTTTTGAAGGGTTTTACGGAAGTCTGAAAAGAGGCAGATTTTTTGATATGACAACGCCCTACGGCTATGGCGGGCCCCTGATAAAAGGAGAGGCGGACAAAGAGGACGTGGGGCGGTTTGTCCGGGATTTGGAAGAGGAATGCAGAAGGCAGAACATTGTGTCCCAGTTTTTCCGTTTTGATCCTTTAGTGGCGGGGCAGAATGCTTTTTTCAAGCTGTTTGAAGCCAGAAGCTTCAAGGATACGGTTTATATGGATCTGGAAAGCGAAGCGGTCATTGTGAAAAATATGGACCCCAAAAACAGGAACATGGTGCGTAAGGCAAGGAAAAACAACGTACAGATTTTTTCCGATTCCGGGGAGCATCTGGAAGATTTTATCCGGATTTACAATGTGACCATGGAACGGAACCAGGCGGAGGAGTACTATTATTTCAAACAGGATTATTTTGAATATTTACAGCGGGAATTAAAGGATCATATGGTCTATTTCTATGCTGTCTGGGAAGGGAAGATTATCAGTGCGGCCATGTTTTTTTACAATGAGAATTTTATGCATTACCATCTTTCAGGGACGCTGTGGGAATACCGGAAGCTGGCTTCTGTGAACCTGCTGCTGTATGAAGCCGCTCTCTGGGGCAGCCGCAGGGGAATAAAGAAGCTGCATTTGGGCGGGGGAATGGAAAAGGACGACAGTCTGTACGGCTTTAAAAAGCAGTTTAACCGCAACGGCGCAGTGCCTTTTACCATCGGAAGATATATATTTGATCCGGAAGCCTTCCGGGAACTGGTGAAAAAACGGGCTGAGGCAGACCGCAGCTTCGACGCGTCAAGGCCGTTTTTGATCCAGTACCGGGGATAGGAGAGGGGTTTTATGAAAAAAATCTGTGTTGTAACAGCCACCCGTGCGGAATTCGGACTGCTTTTGAATGTGATGAAACGGATTGAGGAAGATCCGGAGCTGAAGCTGTGCCTTGTGGTGACGGGAACCCATCTTTTGGCTTCCCAGGGGAATACCGTCCGGGAAATTGAGGCAAGCGGCATTCCCATAGCCGAAAAAATCCCGATTCTGGAGGAGAATGACAGCCCGGAAGAAATCTGCCGGGCCATGGGCAGGATATGTGCCCGGTTCGGGGAACTGTATGCCAGACAAAAGCCGGATCTGCTTGTTGTGCTGGGCGACCGCTACGAATTGATTCCCATCTGCAGCTGCGCTTTACAGTTTCGGATTCCCATTGCCCATATTTCCGGAGGAGAAGTAACGGCGGGGGCTTTAGACGAGCTGTACCGTCATGCCGTTACCAAGATGAGCCATCTGCATTTTCCCGGCTGCGGGGCGTACAGAAAACGCATCATCCAGATGGGAGAAGCTCCCGGCCAGGTGTTTGATTACGGCGATGTCGGCGTGGAAAACATCCGAACTATGGATTTCATGGGAAAAAAAGAACTGGAAGAAAGTATAGAATTTTCCCTTGACCGCCCCTATGCCTGTGTGACGTTTCATCCGCCTACCATGGAAGGGACAGAAGCGGCTTCCCAGATCCGGGAAGTGCTGATGGCATTGGAGGCGTTTCCTGAAATGAAATTTATTCTGACAAAAGCCAACGCAGATTCCGGAGGACAGGAAATCAATGAAATCATGGACAGATATGCAGAGGAGCATGAAAACTGGAAGTGCTTTCCCTCTCTGGGCGTCCGCAGGTATTTAAGCGCATTGAAATACTGTGAGATGGTAATTGGAAATTCCTCCAGCGGAATTGTGGAAGCGCCCTGTTTTCACATTCCCACCGTGAATATCGGAAGCCGGCAGGAGGGAAGGCTGCAGGCAGAAAGCATTATCAACTGCCCGCCGGCAAAAAAAGAGATTATTTCTGCCATAAAGCGGGCAAAAAGCCGGGAATTTCAGGATATTGCGAAACAGGCGGTTAACCCTTACGGGAACGGAGACACCTCTTACCGCATTGCGGCGGAGCTGAAGAAGTATCTGAAATCCCCTGATGTGAGAAAAAACTTTTATGATGTGGAATGGAGGGAAACAGCGGATGAATCAGAAACCGGTTTTAAAGAATCTGGCCGTCATTCCCGCCCGCAGCGGTTCTAAGGGACTGAAGCATAAAAATATAAAAAAGCTGGGCGGCATTCCCCTGATGGGACACACCATTGCGGCAGCGAAGGAATCCGGGCAGTTTGCCTGCGTGCATCTTTCTACAGATTCCTCAGAATATGCCCAAATCGGAAAAGAACTGGGGGCGGATGTTTCTTTTCTCAGGGAACCGGAGCTTTCATCGGATCACGCCGGAAGCTGGGAGGTGGTGCGGTGGGTGGTGAAACAGTTTCAGGAACGGGGCATGTATTTTGACACTGCCGCGCTGCTGCAGCCCACGTCTCCGCTGCGCACTGCCGATGATATTACAGCGGCGTACCGCCTGTTTCGGGAGAAAAAAGCAAACATGGTAGTTTCAGTATGTGAGATGGAGCATTCGCCTCTGTGGAGCAATACCCTGCCGGCGGATCTGTCCATGGAGAACTTTGAAGATCCGGCGCTGTCTGATACGCCCAGGCAGGAGCTTCCGGTTTATTACCGGATGAACGGGGCGGTTTATATTGCGGATACGGAGTTCCTTTTTTCCGGGAAGCCCATTTATGGGAAACGTTCCTTTGCCTATCTTATGGATCAGAAACGTTCCATGGATATTGACAGTGAATGGGATTTTCTGATGGCGGAGACCGTTTTGAAAGCAGGCGCAGAACTCAAATGATGAAACAGGAAGCGGAAAGGAAGGGCAGCTATGGGACATATTTTTATTATTGCAGAGGCGGGAGACAATCATAACGGAAATTTGGAAAACGCTCTGAAGCTGGTGGACAAAGCGGCGGAAGCGGGAGCCGACTGTGTGAAATTCCAGACCTTTGTGACGGAGGAGGTAATTTCCCGCCATGCCGAAATGGCCGAGTATCAGAAGCAGAACACAGGAGTTGAGGAATCTCAGTTTGATATGGTGAAAAAGCTGGAGCTGTCTTTTGAAGATTTCAGGCAGATTCAGGCTTACTGCCGAACAAAGGGGATTCTGTTTCTTTCCACTCCCTTTGATCTGCCGAGCATTGCGTTTTTAAATGATATCGGAGTACCCTTTTTCAAAATTCCATCCGGCGAGATTACCAATTATCCTTACCTTGCGGCAATCGGCAGAACCCACAAAGATGTGGTTCTTTCCACCGGGATGTGCACTGTGGAGGAGATCCGGGAAGCCATAGCGGTTCTGGAAGAAAATGGTGCGGGGCGCATGACGCTTCTGCACTGCAATACGGAATATCCTACCCCCTATGAGGACGTGAATTTAAATGCCATGGAAACCATGCGGGCCGTGTTTGGCAAAGAAGTGGGCTACTCGGATCACACGCTGGGAATCGAAGTGCCTGTGGCCGCCGCTGCTCTGGGGGCTGTGATCATTGAAAAGCATTTTACGCTGGATAAGGATATGGAGGGGCCGGATCATAAGGCCAGTCTGGAGCCGGAGGAGCTTGCGGCAATGATAAAGGCAGTTCGGAACATTGAAACGGCATTGGGCAGCAGTGAAAAGAAACCCAGTCCTTCCGAACTGAAAAATCTTGCGGCTGCCCGAAAAAGTATCGTTGCCCGCAGGAATATCCGACAGGGAGAATTACTGACAGAGGAAAATCTGGCGGTAAAACGTCCCGGCGCAGGAATCAGCCCCATGCGTTATCCTGATGTCCTGGGAACACGGGCCGTCAGGGATTTTAAAGCGGATCAGTTCATTGAACTTTGATGGAAAGGAATAAGTGATTTTCATGAAAACCGAGAAATTGATGGAGTTTCTGATTTCACCGGACAGTACAGTGGCGGATGCGCTGCAGAGAATTGACGGCAACGGGAAAGGAATCCTTTTTGTGGTGAATTCATACCGGAAACTTCTTGGGGTGGTCACCGATGGGGATATCCGGCGCTGGCTGTTAAAGAACGGGGAACTGAAAGGAGCGGTCAAGCGGGTGATGAATCAGAAGCCCAAGGTGGCATACCGGAAAGAGCTTCCCCAGGGCATGGAGCTTATGTGCCGGTATAAGATTGCAGCTCTGCCGGTGGTGAATGCAAAGGGGGTAATTCTGGACATTGTATTCCGGGAAGAGCCCAAAAGCCCTGACGCGGAACAGAATTGTTCGTTGCAGGAAACTCCGGTGATTATTATGGCCGGCGGAAAAGGAACCCGGCTGTATCCTTATACAAAAATACTGCCGAAGCCTTTAATACCCATCGGCGATATTCCGATTATGGAACGTATTATCGCCCGGTTTCGGGACTTTGGAGCCAGAAATTTTTTTGTGACAGTCAATTACAGGAAAAGCATGATCAAAGCATACTTTACAGAAAATGTTTCGGATTATGAATTGTCATATGTGGAAGAGGAAAAACCATTGGGAACAGCCGGGAGCCTGGGGCTGCTTCCGGCAGAATTTACCCGGCCTCTGATTGTGACAAACTGCGACATACTGATTCATGCGGATTACGGCGATATCCTGCAATGCCACAAAGACTCGGGAAATGAGATGACGATTGTAACTGCCCTGAAAAATATCGTGGTGCCTTACGGCGTCATACACTCCAGTGAAAACGGAGCCATATGCGCTATGGAGGAAAAACCCAGATTATCTTACTTTGTGAATACCGGCATGTATATATTAAATCCGGAAATACTGAAAGAAATTCCCAAAGACACGTTTTTCCATATGACAGATTTAGCGGCGAAACTGATGGGGGAAAAACGGAAAGTGGGAATGTATCCCATCAGCGAGGATTCTTTTTTGGATATGGGAGAACTGGAAGAGATGCGCCGCATGGAACAGAAATTAAATTTAAAATCGGAATGAGATTAATCCCATTCCGAAGGCTTTTTCTTTTTACTTACCCAAAATGGCGGGAATATCCCGAATTTTGCCCCCAGGGCATGAAACAGCGGAAAGAAAATAAGGACGGTTATTACCCGCACAAGCATAATTGCAGGCAGGGCATAATCCTCCTGGCTGACTTTCTGCCCGTTGCCCATCATGTCAACGTAGAAGTCTTTCCGGCTCAACGGCTCACTGTATTCTATCTGGCTGATAAATTCTTGTTCCGCCGTCAAATCCTCCCGGATCATCTGTCCCACCGGCAGCGTGGCCTCCCCGGTATAGTAGTCTCCGTCTGTCTGGACATTTTCCATATTGATGGCGGCGGCTACCCGTTCGCCGGAGGGAAGCGTAAGGGCATAAAGATAGTAGTTCTTGTAGTATCCTGCGCCCAGGTTGCGGTACTCAATGCCCGGGGAGAGTACCGTGAATTTTTCATGGGTTTCTAAATCCTCCACAGACTGGGCCCGGAAAATATCCTCTCCTGCAATTCCGCCGATTTCTCCTTCTGCCGCAGTATGTTCTTCTGCGTAGTTTTTGTATTGTTCTTTCATGATGCGTTCTGCCAGGCCCGCAGGAAAAATACTGACAAACAATGCAAAAAGCAGGCACAGCCAGATGTCAAAACGCAGATGATGGCAGCGCATGAAAATCACCTCCAAAAGTTACAAAGCATAATTAGTTCTCATTCATAATCATAAAACCCGCCCAGCCTGCTTTCATAAGAATCCTGCCGGCGGCGGTTTCCCTGATTCAGATCAGCCCCGGCACAGTCCCGGGGGTAAATCAGATCATCCAGCTCTCCGTGATCAAAGAATAATATCTCTTCTGTTTTTTCCTCCTCCCGCACCGGAAGGAAAACTGTAAGCTGCACCCGTCGGTGGCCGCACTGGGGACACCGGTAGGCATGAAGCCCGCAGGCATAGATTCCGGCGGGAATTTCAGCTTTTTTCGTTACCGGAACCAGATGTTTTCGATAATATTCCGGGCTTTCATGGGAGCTGTAGTGCCCAACCGTCAAATCCGGCAGGGCATATAATTGCCTGTGCATGACGTCCATTTCACTCTGGCAGAGATTGCACCAGTTTTCATGAAAGACAGCGCGTATTTTCCGTAAAAATCCCATATCATACAGACCTTTCTTTTGCTTCTGTCAGCACTCCGGCCATCATGTCTGCCTTGGAGATTCCGGTCAGGATGTAGTCGCTGTCCATCCGCCAGCGTTTATTGGAGGTAAAGGTGTTGACCCGGATGCGGATGCCGTCTACCGTAAAGAGGAAGCTGACCCGGCTGCTTCCGGTTAAGGGGCCCATGCCGGTTTTCCCGTCGTCTGTCCAGATTTTGCTGATCCGGCTGGCAGGAAGCACGTAGTTCTGAAATGGGTTCCAGAAAAAAATCAGGGCAATTTTGCCATGCTCAACGTCCACAACCACCGTGCAGATATCACTGTCAAAGGTATGGTTTGGCAGAAACCCGCTGCGTTCCAGTTCGTTCATCAGTTTCTTCCGTTTTCCTTTAAAAATCATCTTGCCGCCCAACGCCCACCACAGAACAGACAAAGCAGGCGGAACCATAAACAAAATGGCAGCTCCCGCGCCGCCGTCATGGAAAAAGGTATAGCCCAGGAAGAAGCAGAGGGCAGTGACTGCAGCAGGAGCCAGTATGTAGGATAAAAGGTATGGGACATTCAATTTTTTTACAGTTTCAGAGTTCATAGCGTGTATCATCCTTTCTTTTTTATACATGATAGCACATTGGGGCGGATTGGTCTATAGAAGAAGTTTGACAGAAGGAGGAAACTTTGTTATGTTAATTTTATCAGAAATTCTCATTATGCTCAGCCTGTCGTTTGGCGGGCCGCATGGCCATCCATGCTATGGAAGCATAATGTTCAGCGAAATAACAGATTTTTCAGGAGGCATACGAATATGGCAGGAAAAAAATACCGGCGGATATTTACAATTGTGATAGATTCCCTGGGAGTGGGAGCATTAAGTGATGCGTCTGCATATGGGGATGAAGGGACGGACACTCTGGGCCATATTTCCCAGAGCGTCAGCGAGCTCCGTATCCCGAATCTGCAGAAGCTTGGCATTGCAAACCTGCATCCCTTAAAGCAGGTTTCGGCAGTGGAACGGCCCATGGGCTATTTTATGAAGATGCAGGAAGCCAGTGTGGGAAAAGATACCATGACCGGCCATTGGGAAATGATGGGGCTTCATATTACAAAGCCATTCCGGACGTTTACCGAAACAGGTTTCCCCCGGGAGCTGATAGAGGAATTGTCCCGGCGGACTGGCCGGGTGATTATCGGGAATAAAAGCGCCAGCGGCACGGAAATTCTGGAGGAGCTGGCAGAAGAGGAAATTGCCCGGGGCCATATGATCGTCTATACCTCTGCAGATTCCGTTCTGCAGATTTGCGGAAATGAGGAGACCTTTGGTTTGGAGGAATTGTACCGCTGCTGCGAAATTGCCAGAGAGCTGACCATGAACGATGAGTGGAAAGTGGGCCGGGTCATTGCAAGACCTTATGTGGGCAGGAAAAAGGGAGAATTCAAGCGAACCAGCAACCGCCACGACTATGCCTTGAAGCCCTATGGGCGGACTGTGTTAAATGCCCTGAAGGATGCGGGACTGGATGTGATCTCTGTTGGTAAAATCTTTGATATTTTTGACGGGGAGGGACTGACGGAATCCAATAAATCCAAAAGCTCCGTGCATGGCATGGAACAGACCATTGAGCTTGCAGGCAGAGCGTTTGAGGGGCTTTGCTTTGTGAACCTGGTGGATTTTGACGCTTTGTGGGGGCACCGCCGGAATGTGCAGGGATATGCGAGGGAACTGGAAAAATTTGACGTGAAGCTGGGAGAATTGCTGCCCCTTCTGAAAGAAGATGATTTGCTGATTCTGACGGCAGACCATGGAAACGACCCAACCCACACAGGCACAGATCACACAAGGGAGAAAGTTCCGTTTCTTGCCTATTCTCCCTCCATGCAGGGCAGCGGAAAACTGGAAGAGGTACAGACCTTTGCGGCAGTGGGGGCCACCATTGCAGAGAATTTCGGCGTAAAAATGCCGGAGGGGACAATTGGAAGTTCTATTTTGTCAGAATTGAGGTAAGGCCCAAAAAACATTTACCCAACGCGCTTTCGCGCTGCAGCGAACAATTTATATTTCGATACACAGGAACTGCAGGATTGCCCTTTGGCTAAGCAAACGGTTCATGGGCGCACTGTGTGGAGGCGAAATCCACTGCTTACGGAGACTTAGGAAGGAAGGCTTTCCTGACTTCCTTAGCCGCAGTTGGCAGTTAGTTCGCCAAAACGCTGCCCAGTTTGTGTGTCAAAGGGCAATCCTGCAGTTCTGTCCGTATCCAAATATAAAAAGTTCGCGGCAGCAATGGGCGGCAGCCCGGAAAGGAATATTTATGGAGTATACAGAGATTTTAAAAACAGTGGATCACACATTGCTCACCCAGACAGCCACCTGGGAGGAGATTCAGAAAATTTTGGACGAGGGGATAAAATACCAGACGGCTTCTGCCTGTATCCCGGCAGCCTATGTGAAACAGGCTGCGGAATATGTCAATGGGGAGCTTCCCATTTGCACCGTAATCGGATTTCCCAATGGATACAGCACCACAGCGGTAAAAGTATTTGAAACAGAGGACGCTGTTGCAAACGGCGCGGATGAAATTGATATGGTTATCAACATCGGATGGCTGAAGGACAGGAAATATCAGGAGTTGGAGGAGGAGATCCGCCGGGTTCACGATGCCTGCAAAGGGAGAATCTTAAAGGTAATTATTGAAACCTGCCTGCTCACCCGGGAAGAAATGATTAAGATGTGTGAAATCGTCACAACGGCAGGGGCGGAATACATCAAGACGTCCACAGGCTTCTCTGCAGCCGGCGCGGTATTTGAGGATGTGGAGCTGATGAAAAAGCATATTGGCGCAGAAGTGAAGGTGAAAGCTGCCGGGGGCATTACTTCTCTGGCGGACGCTGAAAAATTCCTCCGCCTGGGGGCTGACAGGCTTGGCACCAGCAGAATCGTAAAGCTGACAGAACAGGAAGAAAGAAAATGACAAACGAACAATTAATGATGGAAGCAAAAAAAGCCAGAGAACATGCCTACGCGCCGTACTCCCATTTTCTGGTGGGGGCTGCCCTTCTGACAAAAAGCGGGAAAATATACCATGGCTGCAATATCGAAAACGCAGCCTATTCTCCCGGAAACTGCGCGGAACGAACCGCATTTTTTCGGGCTGTTTATCAGGGAGAGCGGGAATTTGAAAAGATTGCAGTTGCAGGAGGCCCAAAGGGAAGGGAGGCAGACAAACTCTGCGCCCCCTGCGGAGTCTGCCGTCAGGTGATGATGGAATTCTGCGATCCGAAGACTTTTCAGATCATTCTGGCAGACGGAAAGGGCGGCTGTCTGCAGCATTCTCTGAAAGAGCTTCTGCCCCTTGGATTCGGGCCGGAAAATTTGAATTAAAATCTGAGGATTTTTTGTAAAGTTAAGGACTGCCGGATTGCCCTGTTCATGTGGGAAAGGGCAGTCCGGCAGCGGTTTTTGTGTTTTAATATATTACCCCGGCGGTTAAATATCACAGAATCTTACTTGCCCAAATCTCCATCTGCAGCGATATTTAACCGCTGGAGTAATACAATATTCACAGCAGTACTAATGGATATCTTTTTTCATGTATTTCAGATAGGCTGCAATGACTCCGGCAATGCCGAAAGCTGCGCCGATGGAGACCATAGTTTTATCCAGACTTCCGCTGGTGATTAGCTCGGCGCCGTCACAGTATCCGAACGGCGTAATGTATTTGAGGAATTCTGCCGTTTCTGTGATGTTTGCAATCAGATTCAGAAAATACATGACAGCAGCCAGTCCAAGGCCCATGCCGACGCTTCCTTTTCTCACAAAGGCGGAAATGCAAAAACAGATGGCTGCAAGTTCAATCTGAAGGATACAGTATGCCAGGTGGAGCAGGTTCAGCTCTTTCCAGGGAACGGTTTCACCGACGGCGGCTATGGCGCCAGCGGAAAGGCCGTAGAGAATCAGATTCATTGCAATAATCTGAATCAGGACAGCAGCCAGTTTTTCTGTGATAATGCGGGCCCGGCTGACAGGGTGCGTAAGCAGAAATTCCGCTGTTTTGTCCCGCTCTTCTTTACTGAGAATGTTTACTGCGCACAGGGCGGCGAAAAATGCCCCGCCAAGTCCCAGAACATTGCCGCATTCCACACTGTAAAATCCCATCAGCGTGCCGAAATTCAGTTTATCCATACCGAATGCGGCTGTAAAAGATCCCATGGAAGAAAACATATCATTAATGCCTTCCATTTCCCCCTTCATTTCCGGATACAGAAAAATGCAGACCATCAGCAGAAATCCAATGGCCGCTGTCCAGATGAAAAAAGAAGTTTTGCTCTGCCGGAGTTCGTGTTTTACTATGGTCATGCTCTGCCACCATCCTTTTCATAAAAATGCAGGAAAATCTCTTCCAGGTCGGGTTCGGAAACCGAAAGGTCGGTAAGATTCCCTGCTGCAAGTGTCTGAAGGAGAAGATTCATGTCTCCGTTGTAAAGGAAGCTTACAAATCCATCCCCTTCTGTTTGATTGCGGATTCCCTCAAGGCCCTTTAGCGCAACGCTGCCGTGGACGGTGACGCGTCTTGCATTGGTTTTTGAAAGCGCGGTTACCTTGTCGCAGGCAATGATTCTGCCTTCCCGGATAATTGCCGCCCGGCTGCAGTTTCTCTGGATTTCAGACAATACATGGCTGGACAGAAATATGGTTGTGCCTTTGCGGTTCTGTTCCCTGAGAATATCGAAAAACTCCCGCTGTATCAGTGGATCAAGCCCTCCGGTGGGCTCGTCCAGAATCAAAAGCCTGGGGTTGCTTTGGAGCGCGCAGACAATGGCGGCTTTCTTACGGTTGCCGAAAGAAAGCTCATCCACCCTGCGGGATACATCCAGCTGCAGGCGTTCACAGAGTTCTTCTGCCGTTTTGCGGCAGTTCTTTTTCCGCATGCGGGCGGACAGGGTCAGAATATCTTTCACCTTCATGCCGGGATAAAACACGGTTTCCGAGGGAAGGTAGCCGGTGTCTGCTAATATGGCTTCCCGGGCCTTTCGGATGTCATGTCCTAAAACCTGGGCGCTGCCTGAAGTGGGGGAAATAAGTCCCGTCAGTGTGCGGATGGTTGTGGATTTGCCTGCGCCGTTGGGGCCTATAAAGCCGAAAAATTCCCCTTCCTCCACAGACAGGTTCAGTTCTGTAATTCCTCTGGATTTCCCATAATTTTTTGTTAGGCTACTTGTTTTAATTGCTTCCATACGTTGTTTTCCTTTCAAAACGATCTGCTGTTTGGTCAATGCCGCTGTGATCGTTATTCTTTTCGAAGATATATGCTTTTCCAAAAAGTTATCAGTTTTGTAAAATCTTTTTCCATTTGAGCCATGTCCACGCTGCCCCGCTGCACCAGCTCCCAGAGATATCCTACTGACGCCCAATACATTTCCTGATACATCATGGGAATATCCAGTCCCGGAATAAATTGCGCCGGGTCAAAATTCAGCCTCGCTTTGTCTGCGTTCAGATTAAAATATTTGTGATAACTCTTTTGGACTGCAGCGCAAATCTCAGTGTCTTTTTCGTAAAATGCCTTGATGGTGAAGTTTGCCATATCCGGATACAGGCGGATGATCTCCATTTTTGCCCGCATTCCCCGTTCTATACTGTCAAAGAGCTTTTCCTGGTGATAGCATTCATACCTGGTGAGATATTCAATGGTGGTTGCCGCGCATTTTTCCCAAAGAAACAAATATAGTTCCTTTTTGTTGTGAAAATAGTGAAACAGCAAAGATTTACTGATTCCTGCTGCCTGGGCAATTTCACTCATGGGACTGTTCTTATAGGAATTCTGTGAAAATACCCGGTATCCGGCATTGATGATTGTCCTTTGTTTTTCCTCAGGCAGAGAAAAGAATTTTTCGTTCATATCGTTGCCTCCGTGAACCGCTTCGGTCAACTATAGTTTAAATCCATTGACCGGTTTTGGGAAGCCCCTGAATATGAATTTTTATTAAAATACAGATTTCTTTTGCCGTTAACTGGAAAAATCATTTGAAATTTTCCAGGTTAAGTTATAAAATGAAATTAACTATTGACCATGTAAATTGTAAAATAGAGACACTGTGCAAAAATATTTATCCTGCAGGGAGGAAAACGTATGAAAAAAAGATTTTTTTTGGTTTTCTGTTTGCTGTTGTTTTTATTTACCGGTACGGTATCGGCTGATTCCGGCGGGGGCACCGGTTCTTTAAGCATCACAGATGAGAACCGCTTTGAACCTGATTATTACCGGAAACCGGAGACGCGTTACATGTCTCAGGGGGCCGGGCTGGGACGGACTGCCAGAGCAGGCCTGGATTTTGAAACTTATATCGTAGAACAACTGCAGCAATTTTCCACGGTCATTGATGTGAGCGGCTATGGGATATCCAATGGGGGAGCGGGGGATGCTTTTTTCCAGGTGTTATACAACCATCCGGAACTGTTTTATGTGGAAGGGAATGTGGAATGGAGTTACAATTCCAGCGGCTTGGTAACCAAATATCATAGTATCAAATATTGTGATACAAAGGCCAATATCCAGCGTCAGCAGAAGGAACTGGAAGCGGCGGCAGAACAGGCCCTTACCTGGGTGGACGATTCCATGAATGATATGGAAAAAGCCCTTGCGATTCACGACTATCTGGTTCTGAACTGTGAGTATGACCAGGAACGGCTGCAAAGCGGCAGGCTTCCGGCTTATTCCCATTCTGCTTACGGTGCGCTGGTGAGCAAACTGGCAGTCTGCGACGGGTATTCCCATGCCTATTCCTATATTTTGGGAAAACTGGATATCCCTTGTGAACTGGTAACCAGCAACAGTATGAATCATGCCTGGAGCATGGTTTCCATAGACGGAAACTGGTATCATGTGGATGTTACCTGGGATGATCCGATTTGGGACTGCATCGGGCGCGTTTTGCATAATTATTTTCTTTTGAGTGATCAGGTGATTTCTGACAGCAGCCATAAACATTCAAATTGGAGCGCTGGCCATAGGGCTGTGTCCGATACTTATAAACAAACATTCTGGACGGGAATCCAGTCGGCTTTCTGCTATTGGAACGGGGCATGGCATTATGCCAGATATAACGGAATCAGCCGTACCGCCGATGTGATGAAAAAGCAGGAGCTTTTAGGCGGCATGGAGGAAACAGTCCACGCAGAGACCAGTCTGTGGGGGAATAACGGCGGAACTTATATGTATCTGGATTTAGATGCGGGAAAGAGGGGCATATATTTTAACAGCGGAACCGCCATCTGCCGGTTAACTGAGGCTGGAACGGTGGAAACAGTGTATGAACCGGCCCAGTCTGCCAGTCAGTATATTTTTGGATTCACCATCAAAGAAAATCAGTTGTGCTGCGGACTCCAGAGTACGCCCAATCTGTCCGGGAAACAGCGCATTTACACCTATCCTCTGCCAGAGCCGCCGCCGGCGCAGATTACGGGAATTACAGCGGAAAACGTAACTGCAGTTTATGACGGAGCCGCCAGGAAAATTCAGGTGAAGGGGATAAAAACCGGTGACACAGTTTCTTATGCCGGGGCAGACGGGGTGTTTGGCGCAGAACAGCCGGAGATGAAAAATGCCGGAACTTATCGGGTTTCCTACAAAGTAGAACGGAACGGGTGTGAACCCTTTACAGGAAACGCCCAGGTAGTGATTGAGAAGGCAGAACCGGAATACGCTGTTCCGAAGGGACTGAAGATTGGAAAAGGACAGTCATTGGAAGAAGTAAAGCTGCCGGAAGGATTTTCCTGGGAGACAGATACCGGGATGAAATGGCAGGAGACAGGGGAAGTTACCTGCTATGCGGTTTATGTTCCCAAAGATTCCCGGAATTATAAAGAAGTTTCCCGGATTCCGGTGAAACTAACGGTGACAGAGGAGGAACAGCCGGATACTCCGCCGGAAGAAGAGAAGCCGGGAGAGCCGGATACCCCGCCGGGAGGAGAAAAACCGGGAGAGCCGGATACTCCGCCGGGAGGAGAAAAACCGGGAGAGCCGGAGCTTCCGCCAGGGGAAGAGAATCCGGGCACTCTGCCGGGAACAGACGGGACAGAGGATGCGAATAAGGAAACACCCTCCTATACTGTGCCCCAGGGCCTCTCCGGGCACAGCGGCAAAATGTTAAACAGTGTAAAACTGCCTTCCGGATTTGTATGGCAGACTTCGGAAAGCACACGGCTGTGGCGGGAAGGCAGTTATACCTATTATGTGAAATATATTCCCGATGATACGGAGAAATATGTGACAGTTTCCAATATTCCGGTAAAAGTGAAAGTGACCTGTCCGGGGCATCAGTACCGTTCAAAAATAACCAGAACAGCCACCAGAACCAGAACAGGCCAGGAGACTTTTACCTGCAGCGTCTGCGGGGATACGTATACCGAAGAGACTGAGGTATATGCGCCAAAGAAGCCGAAGTCGGTCACAGATTTGAAGGTTACGGGAACCAGCACCAATTCCCTGCAGTTTTCCTGGAAAAAAACAGAAGGCGTGAAATACCGTGTGGTGCTTTATCAGAAAAATGCCGTAATTTCAACAGCGTATACCGGTAAAAATGTTTATACCTGCAGTAAATTAAAACCTGCCGTTAATTATCTGCTGAAAGTAACCGCATACAGGGAAATAGACGGAGGAAAATATTATGCAGAAAAGGAAGCCTCTGTCCGCGCTTTTACCGTTCTTGGAAAAGTGAAATTAGTCTCAGTAAAGAATCGGGGAAGCAATAAAGCAAAACTCACCTGGAAAAAAGTGTCAGGAGCCGATGGATATGAGATTTCCATGAAAACAGGAAAAAGCGGCTATAAAAAAATCAAGACGATTGCCAAAGGAACAACCGTCACTTTTACAAAAACCGGCCTGAAAAAAGGCAGGAATTACAGCTTCCGGATTCGGGCATTTAAAAAATCCCAGGGCAAGAAAGTGTACGGAAGCTACAGCAATGTGAAAACTTTAAAGAGAACATAAGGAAAGTGTCAGTGCTGCAGCGATTGATGAGGGTCTGCCCCGCTTTATCGGGCACAACGTGGCAGATGGAAATTTAAGCAAGTAAAAACGTCGATATTTAACCGCAGGAGTAATATGTCTGAGAAAAGGAGCAGATTATGAAACAGAAAATTTTATTTCCTGTTTTGCTGCTGTTGTGTTTATTTGGGGGCACTGCGTATGCAGCCCCCGTCCAACAGGAGCAGACAGAAACAATTACATTAACGGAAGAGAATCGTTATAATCCGGTATATTATCAGGAGCCGGAGGAAATCTATCCGGCGGCAAATGCCAAAATGGCCCGCGGGGCGCAGGTAACCTTAGAAGAATATGTGGTGAGTGCGTTAGAAGAGTTTCAGGATACCATTGATATTTCGGCATATCAGATTCCGAAGGAAGAAGCAGGGAATGTGTTTCTTCAGATATTGAACGATCATCCCTCTTTGTTTTTTGTGAATGGCAGTATCGGATGGAGCAGCAGTGGAACCACCGGAATGGCAGTGGCTTATAAGGTAGAATACACAGGTACAATAGAGAATATCAGAGTGCAGAAAGCAGATTTTGACCGTGCAATTAATCAGGCGTTAACCTGGACTGATCCTGCCATGACCGATTTAGAGAAGGCATTGGCGGTGCATGATTATCTTGTGTTAAATTGCGAATACGATTATGAAAGGCTGAAAAGTAACACAGTGCCGGACGTTTCCCATTCGGCTTACGGCGCATTGATTGAGAATATAGCTGTCTGCGACGGATATGCCAAGGCTTATGCCAGTATTCTGGAAAAGCTTGGAATTTCCAGTAAAATAGTGGCAAGTGACAGTATGAATCATGCCTGGAATCTGGTTTCTGTTGACGGAAACTGGTATCATGTGGATGCCACCTGGGATGATCCCACTCGGGACAGTATCGGGCGGGCAGGCCACAATTATTTTATGCTGAGCGATACGGCGATTTCAGATGAAAAGCATAAACATTCTGGATGGGTGAAAGACTATACTGCAGATTCCAGCGTTTATGACAATGCATTCTGGTCAGACATTACTTCCGCATTCTGTTATCAGCAGGGGAACTGGTATTATGCAAGCTATAAAGCCGGAAGTACAGCTCTGATGAAAAAGCCGGAACTTTTGGGAACAGAAGAACAAAAAATTTATACTGAAAACGGCACATGGAATAACTATGGGATGAGCGGCATGTATCTGGATCTGGAACCTGCAAAAGAAGAGATTTATTTTAATACCAGAACCGATATACAAAAAATAAATGCAGACGGAACAATTGCAGCCGTGTATCAGCCGGAACTTCCATCAGGGCAGTTGATTTTCGGCTTTACCGTGAGAGGCTCCAGGCTGTGTTATGCGCTTCAGGAAAGTCCGAATTTGGCAGGGAAGCAGGAAATCAAAACATTTATCATGGAGGAGCTCAGACTTCCGGAGATTACGGGAGTCACTGCATCAGACGTGATAGCAGTTTATGATAACACTGCCAAAACAATAACGGTAACAGGCACAATTTCCAGTGATAAAGTCACATATAAGTTAGAAGGCGGCAGTTACGGTTCCAGTCAGCCGGAGTTGATTAATGCCGGAACTTATCAGGTTTGGTATCGGGTGGAACGAGAGAATTGCGAGACTTTGGTACAAAAGGTTCAGGTGGTAATTAATCAGGCAGAACCGATATATACAGTTCCTACAGAATTAAAAGGAAACAGCGGCACAACGTTAGGCCAGATCAGACTGCCGCAAGGATTTTCCTGGGAGAATGCATCTGTAAAATTAAAGGAAGAAGGCAAAAAAGGCTTTTATGCTGTCTATACGCCGGGGGATACTCAAAATTACAAAACGGTTTCCCATATTGCAATAAACCCTGTCCAGGCCATAATTATGCTTCTAAAGTGACAGTACCGCCTACCGCAACTAAAAAAGGACAAATGACGTATACCTGCAGTTTATGCGGAAATACATATACCGAAGAGATTGAAATACTGAAACCGGACAGTCCAGGCGGAGATGAAAACACCCAGAACCCCGGAACCGCCGACACACTCCAAAAGCCAGAAAAAGTTTCCGGCCTGAAAGTGGCCAAAGCTGCCGCAAATTCCCTGAAATTTTCCTGGAAGGCTGTAAAAGGGGCGGACTACCGGCTGACTCTTTACAAAGGAAGCAAAACCGTTTTCACAAAGTATATAAAAACAAATTCTTATACCTGCAAAAGCCTGAAAGCGGCAACAGCTTACACTGTAAAAGTAACCTCTTATGTGGAAAGCAAGGGAACCAAGCTGTATGCTGCTTCTGAAACATCTTTAAAGGCGGCAACAGCCCCTGAGAAAGCAAAATTGAGCTCTGTTAAGAAAAAGAGCAGCAGTAAAGCAAAAATCACATGGAAAAAAACCGCCGGGGCCGATGGTTATGAAGTATTTATGCGCACCGGAAAAGGAAGCTTTAAGAAAATAAAAACCATTACCAAAGGAAAAACAACTTCATTTACCAGGTCAGGGCTGAAAAAAGGAAAAAGCTATAGTTTCCGCGTCCGGGCCTATAAGAAATCGGCAGCCGGGAAAGCATACGGAAGCTACAGCAATATAAAAACATTGAAGATGAAATAAAAAGGAAGGAAGCAGCCGGAAACTGGCAGTTTCACTGCTGTATATTGTGTGTAACTGCCATGTTCCGGCTGCCCCCTGTTAAAATTCAAATCAGAAGGATCGATGCATCAGGGAAAAACGGGATAATGCCTTCTTTACAGCGCCATGGCTGCGGCAGCGCCGTCTGCAACGGCCTGTAAGGCCTGCCCGGCTTCCTTTGCATCACCAATCAGATAGATTTCTTTTCCGCAGTCTTTGACTGCGTGATACAATTCCTGATCCGGCTTGGAACCCACCGCATACACGATATGGGTAAAACCGGACAGTTCTTTTTCTTCTCCGGCTGTTTCCAACCGGACGGTATCTCCGGCTGTGCTGACCAACCGGGTTTGCGTCAGCAGGTTTACACCGATATCCTTCAGCCGTATCATGGCCGGAACCAGATTGGCAGGCGCCATGCCTTCACCCATTGTATGCTTCATTTCTATGACGGTCAGCGTTAAATTTCCTGTTTTTGCAGAATCCAGATATTCCGCTGTTTCCAGTCCTACCATGCCGCCTCCTACGATCAGTACATTTCCCTGGGTGATTTTTTTCTCACCTTTTAAAATCTGATGTGCGGTACAGGCATTTTCGCTTTCTTTCGGCATGATCGGCTGAGAACCGTTTGCCAGAATCACAGCGTCAAAATTACTCTGAAGGATTTCCTCTGCGTCTACTAAATGTCCCCGTTTTATCTGCACATGCAGGCGCAGAAGTTCGTGCTCCAGGAATAGAATCCATTTTATCAGCGGCTCTTTATAAGGCGGGACTGCGGCAAGCAGGATTTGTCCGCCTAAATTTTCTTCTTTTTCATACAGGGTTACAGTTTCTCCCCGGAGGGCAGCCATTCTTGCTGCAGCCATGCCGCCGATTCCGCCTCCTATGACCGCCACTTTTTTTGAGATTTCTGCAGGTTCTATGGACAGCCTGGATTCTTTGCCGGCAAATGGATTAATCACGCAGGAAGCGGGTCTGCGTTTATTTTGTTCGCTCACACAGCCCACAAGGCAGCCTGCGCAGGGAGCAATTTCGTCTCTGCGTCCCTCCTGGATTTTATGGACGAATTCTGGCTCTGCAAGCAGCGCCCTGCCCAGTACCACTGCATCTGCTTTTCCTTCTCTGATCACTGTTTCTGCAAGCTCCGGAGTGTTGATTTTTCCCACTACGATGACGGGAACGGTGCTGACAGATTTGATTTTTGCAGCTTCTTCCACATTGATGCCGGCCTTTTCTCCGTGAGAAGGGATAATTTTATTAGGTAATTCATACTGTACCCCTCCGGAAATCTCAAAGGCGTCGACGCCGTGTTCAATAAGCGCCGGAATCAGCTGCATCATATCCTCTACGGTATTGCCGCCTGCCGCCCGTTCACTGCCTGATATTCTGAGAATGATTGGAAAGTCTGCGCCGCATTTTTCCTTGATGGCGTCCACTGTTTCCAGTAAAAGCCGGGCGCGGTTCATCAGGTTTCCGCCGTACGCGTCAGTACGGGTGTTTCTAAGGGGAGATAAAAAAGATCCCAGCAGCATATATCCATGGGCGCAGTGCAGTTCAATTCCGTCGAAGCCTGCCTGCTTTGCCTGCCAGGAAGCGTCAGCGTACTGGGCGATGATGGCAGGAAGCTCTTCTGGTTTTAGAGCCCGGGTGTCCTGTCCCATGGAATTTTTGTATCCGCTGGAGGACACAGGGGTCACTCCGGAGAAGGAGCAGATGCTCTCCGGCCCCGGATGGGTAATCTGCGGAATGATTTTTGCGCCGTAAGAATGAATTTTGTCAGTAAATTCTCTGTATCGTGCAATGCTGCTTTCATCCCGGAAACAAAGGGTATGGCCCAGATACGGCGTATTGGGGTCAACGGTGGTTGCATCTGTGATAATGCATCCGACTCCTCCTTTTGCCCGGGCAAGCCAGTATGCCTGCTGTTCTTCGCCGGGAACGCCGTCCGGATTGACATAGCCCAGGGACATGGGAGCCATAAAGGTTCTGTTTTTCAGCGTCATTGAGCCGATTTTTAATTCTGTGAATAAATTTGCCATAGGTATGCCTCTTTATTGGTTGATATCTAAAACAGCGTGGTAAGCGTCGTGGATTGCGTTTAAAGCCATGCCCGGCGCTTTTTTGGCGTCTCCGATGAGATACGCCGGAATCTCCAGTTTTTGGCAGATTTCCTGCAATGCTGTTGTGTCCGCAGACTTTGTTCCCACTGCCATAACAACCAGATCTGCCTGGAAAGAAACCTGCTCCTGATCTTTTTGCGCAATGACTTTGTCTGCTTCTATTGCTTTGCAGACAGTGTTTGTATGTACTGTAACCGGCAATTCTGCAAGGGAGAACTGAGACGTGATCTTGCGGAGCTGTCCCAGGTCAGCCAGTACCTCCGGCTTCATTTCCAGGATATCTGCTTTGACGCCCCGGGACGCCAGGTATTCTGCGCACTCAAAGCCAACCAGTCCGCCGCCGATGACTACTGCGGTTTTTCCTGAGAACTCTTTTCCTTCAAGAAGATCATGGGATTCTGTCACGATTTCACTGTCTCTTCCTGGAATATCCGGTACAATGGGAGTGGAGCCTGCGGCAAGGATCACGATGTCCGGGTGCATTTTTTCAATCAGTTCCGGCGTAACCTCCGTATTCAGATGCACTTCGATTCCCTGATCTTTTACATTTGCCACAGCCTTGTCCGCAGCGTATTGAAAATCACTTTTTCCAGGAGCAGCGCCGGCAAGCGTGAACTGACCGCCCAGGCGGCTGCTTTTTTCAAAGATCACAGGTTCATTTCCAGTTTTTTTCAGATTAAGGGCCGCTTCGATTCCTGCAATGCCTCCTCCCACAATCATTACTTTCCTGGATTTAACTCCCGGCGTTAAAGCCCATGCTTCTTCCTCTAACAGAGCAGGATTTCTCATACAGGTGATGTGCTTTACTTCCGGATCGGATAATGATGCGTAGAAGTAATCGTAACATCCCTGGTTACAGCCGATACAGTAGCGGATATCATTCAGACGTCCTTCCCGGGCCTTATTACAGAAGTCCGGATCTGCAAGCTGCGCCCGTGCCATAACGATCAGATCTGCTTTATCTTCTTCCAAAATCTGCTCAGCCAGCTCCGGGGTATTGATTCGGCCGCAGGGCATGGTCAGCATTCCGGTTTCCTGACGGATTCGGGCTGCATCTTCCACATTGAAGCCTTTTGGAATGTCCACAGGCGCCACTTCATAGACCGTTGCCGCTGTCACAATATTGCCTCTGGAAATATTAAGGACATCCACGCCGGCTTCTTTTGCGTCCTTGCAGAATTCAATGACCTCCTCTATGGTCAGTCCTCCTTCCAGCATATCGTCATGGCAGCCGATCCGCATCAGCAGAGGCATTCCTTCCGGCATATTTTCGCGGATTGCCCGGATACATGCCAGAGGGAATTTCTTTCGGTTTTCGAAACTGCCGCCCCAGCAGTCAGTTCTGTGATTCAGCCCGCCGGACAGCATAGAATGGGGAAGGTAATTGTGGGCGCAGTGAAACTCCAGGCAGTCAAAGCCTGCTGTTACCGCTCTTTTTGCAGCAGCCCCGAATGCTTCGATGACAGAATAGAGCCGTTCTTCTGTAATTCCCGGCACCGTATATTCAGCGGACATGGGCATATCATTTGGCAGAAGGATCTGGGCCGTTTGGTCGCTTGCCACCGCAAGTCCTCCCTGCCACAGCTGAACGCAGGTTTTTCCGCCTGCTGCATGGACGGCGTCGTTTAATTTCTGCAGTCCCGGAATATATTTATCCTCTGCAATGGACAAAAATCCATGGGGCGCGCTTGCGGCGTCTACTGAGGTCACTTCCACTGTGTTCAGCCCGCATCCCCCCTTTGCACGGGCCGCATGATAGGCAATCAGCTTGTCGGTTACTTCTCTGCCGTCGGCGCTTTCAGCGCTTTCATGGGTTCCCATGGCGCTCAGTACTACACGGTTTCTCAGTTCCAGGTTTTTGATTTTGATGGGTGAAAATAATTTTTCAAATAACATATGTCCTCCTCCTTTGAAAAAAATTATTGTTTAAAATCTTCTGTGTCCGCTTTTGCGAACATTCCCCGGATCATTTCCATACAGGCGTGTAACGTATCGTCATTCCATAACGACGGTTCTTCTTTTAATTTCAGATAAATCTGGCTTGCGAATCCATAATATGCCGTGGTCATGAGCCAGAGCGGGCTTTCTTTGAATTCTCCCGTTTCCCTGCCTTCTGTGATAATTTTCTCAATATCATCGTAGAATTCTTTTTTGCATTGCAGAAACATATCACAGTATACCGGAGACGCTGTGTACAGTCTTTCGATCATAGATTCTCTGGGATGGCTCATGGAATAGTGAATGATGTTTTGGAATCTTTTGCATAATTTGTCCATGGCCGTTTTCTCCTGATCCACGTCCTGATTGCAGGCTTTAACATCCATCTGATAACAATGCTGATATACTTCCTGGATCAGGGCGGCTTTGGAATCAAAGTAGAAATAAAGAGTTGCTTTTGAGATGCCTGTTGCAGCCGCAATGTCCTGCATGGATGTAAGATCCAGCCCTTTTTCACAAAAGAGTGTGATGGAAGCATCGATAATCTCAGCTTTTCTGTCTGTATGGTTCATAGATTCCCTCCTTTCAACCGACCGGTCGGTTGGTATGTAGATATTTTAACATACATTTTTTCCATTGTAAATATGTGAAGTGAAGCCTGTTGACAGAAGAGAAAAGTATGATTAGAATATAATTTGAATAAAAACACAGCGGTTTATTTTAATTACAGACAGTGAGGAATATTATTATGAGTAAAATAATTTTAACAGGCGACAGACCAACCGGAAAACTCCATGTGGGACATTATGTGGGTTCTCTGCGGCGCAGAGTGGAGCTGCAGAATTCCGGAGAATATGACAAAATATTTATTATGATAGCAGATGCGCAGGCATTGACAGACAATGCGGATAACCCTGAAAAAGTCCGTCAGAATGTGGTGGAGGTTGCCCTGGATTACATGGCCTGCGGGTTAGACCCAAAGAAGTCTACATTATTTATTCAGTCCCAGATTCCCCAGCTTTGCGAATTATCCTTTTACTATATGAATCTGGTTACCGTATCCAGATTGCAGAGGAATCCTACGGTAAAGGCTGAGATTCAGATGCGCAATTTTGAAGCCAGTATACCGGTTGGCTTTTTTACGTATCCCATCAGCCAGGCGGCGGATATCACAGCCTTTCGGGCGACTACGGTTCCGGTAGGAGAAGATCAGATGCCTATGATTGAGCAGACCAGGGAAATTGTGCACAAGTTCAACACGGTATACGGAGAAACTCTGGTGGAGCCCCAGGTGCTTCTGCCGGAAAATCAGGCGTGTATGCGGCTTCCCGGCACGGACGGAAAAGCAAAAATGAGCAAGTCCCTGGGAAACTGCATTTATCTGTCAGAAGAGCCGGAGGAGATTAAGAAAAAAGTTATGAGCATGTTTACAGACCCCAATCATCTCAGGGTAGAAGATCCGGGTTCTCTGGAAGGAAATACGGTATTCACTTATCTGGACGCTTTCTGCCGGGAGGAACATTTTGAACGGTATCTGCCGGACTATGCCAATCTGGATGAGCTGAAGGCTCATTACCAGCGGGGCGGCCTGGGAGATGTGAAGGTGAAGAAATTCTTAAATAATGTATTGCAGGAGGTATTAGAGCCAATCCGCAGCCGCAGGAAAGAACTGCAGAAGGACATTCCCTATATATATGAGGTTTTGAAAAAGGGAAGCCAGGAAGCAGAGAAAACGGCGGCGCAGACTTTGGATGCAGTGCGTTCTGCCATGAAAATCAATTATTTTGCAGATGCAGAATTAATCCGGGAGCAGTCGGAGAAATTTAAATAAGAGGTTAGGAACAGGCGGCTGCTTTACGGCGGGCCGGAGGAATTGCCGCAGGTGCAGAAGTGGCAGAGGCGTTAAGCGGGCGCAGTATTTCTTTTGCTTATCAGTTCGGAAAGAACTCTGCGGGATATTTTCATGTAAATTTATATTGAATTTGGTGTTCAAAAGCCATGATATGGTGTATAATAAAAATGAAAATTGGAATTAAAAGTGTAATTGATTAATAAGGGTAGATCTTGTGAAATAATATTTTTGTTCTATTGTATTCACAAAAAGAGGAATGGATTTGAATGATAAAAATACTGTGACACGAATTGAAAAAATATTTCCTGATTATTTTCAAAGATTCAAATTGCCGGATGGGGCAAGGGAAGAGTCGATAAAAGTATATAGAGCATGCAGAAGCGGAAGGTGCGATAAGAATTCTTTTTTACCTTCTTTTGAAGAAAATGGCTGTGTTTTGAATCCAATGGCTGATTCAACAGATCCCGGACAATATTCTTTATCGACATTTGAGAAACCTAAAGATGTAAAAAGGTTTGCAAGCATTATTTCTGATATGAAAGTTCCTTATCAAATTGCAGTGGGAGAGACCAATCCCAGGCATGGGGTGGTGCAAAGGACGAAAGAGAGGACAAAGAAAAGAACTTCGCATGTAGATTGGTGGCTTTATAAAGACGCGTCACCATATGATGAGTTTGAAATGATAAATAATTTTGAAGAGTATCTTCAAAATTACATTAAAGAAAGAGATGAAAAGAAATGAGAGAGTTTATTAAATTGGATAAATATGGACAGATTTATATTGACAAAGTTCTTTTTGAGTCGTATTTTCCGGTTGTTTTCACTTGTTTAAATGACAAAAAGGATGTTTTCATAGGTGTATGCTGCCAAAATAATGAAAAAGGATGTAAATGGCTTCTTGGAAAAACCAACGGTATAAGCCTTGTAAGAATGTTGCGGGACGAGATAACGATTCGGCAGTTGCTGTTAGAATATTCTTCAGGGAAGATATCTGTTGATTATGTAGAAAATAGATATACAATATCTTATAATAACTCAGATTGGGATGAGAGTAGTCCATATCTGCCAAAAGAAGATTCATATATCTACGCAGAAGATGGGGAATTTGACGATGAGATTAATTACTTTTCATTGATCGATAATGATGTGCATTATAATACGGAATACTATAAAAGTATTGCAAATGAACCAGGAATCATAGACGAAGGAATTGAGCTTTCTGCAGATGCGTTGGATGTATTTGCGTCAACTTTGGGGAATATTTCAATTCCAAGCGAAATAGTAGTCAGTACCTTGAAAGTGTCTTGGGAATTGTGTACTAACATTGTGATAGATACAGGTAAATATATAGATCAAAAAAAATATAAATTAGTGCATAATAGTGCTTTCAAAATATTATCGGAGGATCTGAGAATAAAAGTGGAATCAGATGATAATAATTTTGCAGATGCAGCATGAAGGAGACGGAATGGGTAATTATAATAGTATATTGAATTTGCAAAGATTGGTATTTGAAAGAATTGAATTTGATAGAAAAGGTTTTAAGAATACCCAAGAGCTGAAATTTGAATTACAGGCACAAATAGGATTGGATGAAAACGGCATATATAAGGTGACGCTTGTTTTGAATGGCACAAAACAAGATGAGTACGATATTGTTATTAGTTTATCTGGTTTTTTTAAGTTTGAAGGACAAGTGGAAGATAAGATGGGTCAGGATTTAATAAGTAAGAATGCTGTAGCAATTTTGATGCCTTATCTCAGAAGTGAAGTTACGTTGTTAACAGCACAACCGGATACTGACAGTGTGGTGCTTCCGCCGTTTAATATTAATAAAATGTTTGGAAATTAAAAAATATGCTTGGGATATCCGCTTGTATCAAAAAGCCGAACATACCTGAATCATTTTCAGGAGTCTATGTCCGGCTTTTTTTTCATATAATGAATGGAAAAATACAAACCCAACAGGGAAGAACATGAACATGGAAAAATTAAACAGATGCAGCCAATCAAAATTTTCCCAGACCAGACAGTTTCTGAAATTTCAAAAAAAGAAAAAATCCGCCGCCGTTTTTCTGGGCCTTATCTTATCCGCAGCGCTGGCCGTAACCTGTGTCACAGAGGCCTTTGCAGAAACTATAATTCTAAAAGCTCCGGGGCCGGAAATTCCAGAGGCCCTGGAAACGCCGCTGAAGCAGGAAAATCCGCAGACCCGGGAAATGCCGCAGGATCAGCCCAATTTCAGCCTGTATGCCAAATCTGCAGTTTTGATGGATGCAGAAAACGGCAGGGTGCTCTATGAGAAAAACGGTTATGAACACATGCCCAATGCCAGCACCACCAAAATCATGACCTGCATCCTGGCATTGGAACAGGGGGACTTAGAGAGCGAGGTAAAAGTCAGCAGCTATGCTGCATCCATGCCCCAGGTGCGCCTTGGCATGAGCAAAGAGGACAGTTTTCTTCTGAAGGATCTGCTGTATTCTCTGATGCTGGAATCCCACAATGATTCTGCAGCGGCCATTGCAGAGCATATCGGCGGTTCTGTCGAAGGATTTGCGGCAAAAATGAACCAGAAGGCCAGGGAATTGGGCTGTAAGGATACCTATTTTATCACGCCCAACGGGCTTGACGCCAGTGATGAAACCGGGGTGCATGGAACCACGGCGGCGGATCTGGCGGTGATTATGAGCTACTGCATCCAGAATGAGAAATTCCTGGAAATCACCCGTACGCCCAGTTATCAGTTTACCAATCTGGCCGGAACAAAGCATTATAACTGCAATAACCACAATGCGTTTCTGCAGATGATGGAAGGGGCGCTGTCAGGCAAAACAGGATTTACCGGCAATGCAGGCTACTGTTATGTGGGAGCGCTGCGCCGGGAGGACCGCACCTTTATTGTGGCCCTGCTTGCCTGCGGATGGCCCAATAACAAAACATACAAATGGTCAGATACCCGCACGCTGATGAATTACGGCCTGGAAAATTATTACTGTGAAGACGTCTATGAGTATGACCGGGAATTTGCGCCTGTGAAAGTGGAGGGAGCGGAGCCGGAAAATGGAAGGCTCTATCAGGAAGTGACCGTTCCCCTGAAAATCAAAGAAGAAAAGATTCGGGTGCTGAAACGCACAGATGAAGAAATCCGGACGATTTATGAGATTCCCCAGAGCGTTCAGGCGCCGGTGAAAGAGGGGCAGCAGCTTGGCAGGGCCATTTATTATCTGGGTGAGCGCCAGATTGCGGAGATTCCCGTCTATGCGGCCAAAGCCGCCAGAAAACTGAAACCCTCCTGGTACAAAGAATATATTCTGAAATTGTTTTTCATGGAAAAGGAACTGTATTTTGAGCCGGCTGAGACAAATTTTACGAAAACCTCCGAATAAAAATCAGGGTATAGTGAAATTTTTAACAAATTTGTGACAAATATCTATTGAAAAGTTTCGTCAAAAGAGATACAATTACAATCGGAAGAAAATTTTGAAAAATTTTAAAAATACATATGGAGGTTTAAGCAAATGAGTAATTCTACCAACTCAGCAAGACAGAGAATTTCCGGTCTGCTCGATCAGCAGAGTTTTATGGAACTCGGAGCTCTGGTAACTGCAAGAAACACAGACTTTGATTTAAGTCAGTCTGAAACCCCATCCGATGGCGTTATCACCGGATATGGCCTGATTGACGGGAATCTGGTGTATGTGTACAGCCAGGATGCTTCTGTGTTAAACGGAACCATCGGCGAGATGCACAGCAAGAAAATAGCTGCAATCTATCAGATGGCAGTGAAGATGGGGGCGCCGGTGATCGGGCTGATTGACTGTGCAGGAATGCGTCTGCAGGAATCCGTAGACGCGTTGCAGGGATTCGGCGAGATTTATGCAGCTCAGGCCAAGGCAAGCGGCGTAGTGCCTCAGATTTGCGCGGTATTCGGTTCCTGCGGCGGCGGTCTGGCAGTGGTTCCGGCTTTAAGCGATTTTGCATTTGTAGAGAAAGAGCATGGAAGAGTCTTTGTCAATTCTCCTAATGCCATTAAGGGCAACCATGTGTCCAAATGCGATACCGCAAGCGCAGAATATCAGGGAAGCAATAACGGATATATTGACGGTATGGGAACTGCGGAAGAGATTCTTTCTGCAATCCGTGAACTGGTATGCGTGCTGCCCGGCAACAATGCGGAATGCGGAAGAGAGGATGAATGCAGCGACGACTTGAACCGGGTATGCGAGAATCTTTCCGGATGCAGAGAAGATACCCGCCTGGCTCTGACGCACATTTCAGACAGCAATGTATTTATTGAAACCAAGAAAAACTATGCCAGAAATATGGTGACAGGTTTTATCAAATTAAATGGCAGAACCATCGGCGCAGTTGCCAATGCTTCAGCAGTTTATGATGAGAACGGGGAAAAGGCAGAGAGCTTTGACAAGGCCCTTACTGCAAGAGGATGCAATAAGGCAGCGGAATTTATCAACTTCTGCGATGCTTTTGACATTCCTGTGCTCTCCTTAACCAATGTGGAAGGCTTTGCGGCAACTGAGTGTTCCGAGAAGAACCTTGCCAAAGCCATGGCCCGGATGACGGCGGCCTTTGCCGGCGCAACTGTTCCGAAGGTGAACATCATTATCGGCAATGCTTACGGCAGCGCTTATGTGATGATGAACAGCAAGTCCATCGGCGCAGATCTGGTTTACGCATGGGAAGGAAGCAAGGTAGGCATGATGGACGCGGGACTGGCTGCAAAGATTATGTATGACGGCAAGTCTGCAGATGTGATTGCAGAGAAGAAGAAAGCATACGAAGAGCTTCAGTCCTCCGTGGAAACAGCGGCAAGACGGGGACAGGTTGATCTGATTATTGCGCCGGATGATACCAGAAAATATGCAGCAGCGGCATTTGAGATGCTCTATACCAAAGGAACAGGTGAACCGGTTAGAAAACATGTAGCAAAATAGAAAGGTGAAGTTTATGAAAAAGAAAATATTGCTGATTCTGAGTATGTGCCTTATCGTACTTGGATTAACAGCATGTGGCGAAGCGGATCCTACCACAGTTGATTACAATGGCCTTACTTATGATCAGTTAAAAGGCGCATGTGAGAATACCGTTAATATTCTGCAGAATATGTCGGAATCAGAGAAGGCAGCTTACCTGGCGTCGGGAGAAGAAACGTTAGAGCATCTGGTCAGCCGTTGGGAGGAAGCAGTGAAAGGTGTCGGAGAATTTGTGGAACTGGGCGAATTTACCATCACTAAATCCGGCAAGACCTTAACCTGTGAACAGAAGATTATATATGAGAACCGTCCGGTTATTCTGACTTATGTGTATAAATACCATAACATGGAACTGGAAGATATTACCGTAGACCAGGTACAGACCCTTGGGGAGAAGATGACCAATGCGGCGTTGAATACCCTGATGGGAATGGGCGTGGTGTTTACAGTTTTAATTTTAATCAGCCTGATTATCAGCTGCTTTAAGTTCCTTTCCTACTTTGAAAAAGGAAAAGAGGAAGCAAAGCCGGCGGCTAAAGCGCCTGCAGCTCCTGTTCCGCCGGCAGTGGAAGAGGCAATCGCAGCACAGGATGATTTGGAACTGGCAGCAGTAATTGCAGCGGCAATTGCAGCATCTACCGGAACTTCTACAGATGACTTTGTAGTGCGTTCCATCAAGAGAAGATTTTAATTGTAAATTCAGGAGGAAACAAAAATGAAAAATTATACAATTACCGTTAATGGAAACGTTTATGATGTTACTGTAGAAGAAAATGGCGCAGGAGCGGCTCCGGCAGCTCCCAGAAGGGCAGCGGCTCCCGCAGCGGCACCGGCAGCGCCCGCAGCTCCCGCTCCGGCAGCAGGCGGCGCAGGAAATGTTAAGATTGAAGCAGGCGCAGCAGGAAAAGTATTCAGCATCGACAGCAAAGCGGGAGATGCGGTAAAACGCGGCGATACCATTCTGGTACTGGAAGTTATGAAGATGGAGACGCCTGTCGTTGCGCCGGAAGACGGAACGGTGGCAAGCATTGACGTGACAGTCGGACAGGCGGTAGAAGCAGGTGCATTGCTGGCAACTTTAAATAATTAATTATTGGAGGTAAAATATGAGTTACGTAGGAGAAACTTTATCAAACCTCCTGCACCAGACAGCATTCTTCAATCTGACCTGGGGAAATTATGTTATGATCCTGGTGGCGTTTGTATTTCTCTTTCTTGCAATCAAGAAGGGATTTGAGCCGCTGTTACTGGTTCCGATTGCGTTTGGTATGTTACTGGTAAATATTTATCCGGATATTATTGCTTCACCGGAAGAGACCAGCAATGGCGTAGGTGGTTTACTTTATTATTTCTATTCCCTGGATGAATGGTCCATTCTCCCATCCCTGATTTTCATGGGCGTAGGGGCGATGACGGACTTTGGTCCCCTGATTGCCAATCCTATCAGCTTTTTGCTTGGAGCGGCAGCGCAGTTTGGTATTTTCGGCGCATATTTTATGGCGATTCTGTTAGGATTTAACGATAAGGCAGCGGCAGCCGTATCCATCATCGGCGGCGCAGACGGCCCGACTTCTATCTTCCTGGCAGGAAAATTAGGCCAGACGGGACTGATGGGTCCCATTGCGGTGGCAGCTTATTCCTATATGGCTTTGGTGCCGATTATTCAGCCGCCCATTATGAAACTGTTTACCACCAAACAGGAACGCGCCATTAAGATGCAGAACTTAAGGCCCGTGTCCAAATTAGAGAAGATTCTGTTCCCGATTGTGGTTACTGCAGTGGTATGTATTATTCTGCCTACCACAGCTCCTTTGGTTGGTATGCTGATGCTGGGAAATCTGTTCCGTGAATCCGGCGTGGTTCGTCAGCTTTCAGAGACAGCTTCCAATGCAATGATGTACATTGTAGTTATTTTGCTCGGAACCTCCGTAGGCGCAACCACCAGTGCAGAAGCATTCCTGAATATTACTACCTTAAAGATCGTAGCCCTTGGACTGATCGCGTTTATGTTCGGTACGGCAGCAGGCGTTCTTTTTGGAAAAATCCTGTGCAAAGTTACCGGAGGAAAGATCAATCCTCTGATTGGTTCTGCCGGAGTGTCCGCAGTGCCTATGGCTGCCCGTGTATCCCAGAAGGTAGGCGCAGAGGAAGATCCCACCAATTTCCTTTTGATGCATGCAATGGGACCCAACGTTGCCGGAGTAATCGGTACTGCAGTAGCAGCCGGAGTATTTATGGCAATCTTTGGTATTTAAGAGAAGTTTGAACATATTTTTAAGAAGCCGCCAGGCGGCAGAATGAGAGGATAAGTCATGGCTGAGAATAAAAGACCGGTTAAGATTACCGAAACCGTATTACGAGATGCACATCAGTCTCTGATTGCCACCCGTATGACAACAGAACAGATGCTGCCGATTATTGATAAAATGGACAAAGTAGGCTATCATGCCGTAGAGTGCTGGGGCGGAGCTACCTTTGACGCATCCCTGCGTTTCTTAAAGGAAGATCCCTGGGATCGTCTGCGGAAATTAAAAGCAGGATTTAAGAACACCAAGCTGCAGATGTTGTTCCGGGGACAGAATATTCTGGGTTACCGTCCTTATGCAGATGACGTGGTAGAGTATTTTGTACAGAAATCCATTGCAAACGGAATTGATATCATCCGTATTTTTGACTGCCTGAATGACCTGCGCAATCTGCAGACTGCAGTTACCGCAACCAACAAAGAAAAAGGTCATGCACAGGTTGCTCTTTCCTACACATTGGGAGACGCATATACGCTGGAATACTGGACAGAGATGGCGAAGAAGATTGAAGAGATGGGCGCAAATTCCATCTGTATCAAGGATATGGCAGGTCTTTTGACCCCTTATAAGGCAGAAGAACTGGTGAAATCCCTGAAAGCAGCCACCAGTCTCCCCATTGAGCTTCATACTCACTATACTTCCGGCGTTGCTTCCATGACCTACATGAAAGCAGTGGAAGCAGGCTGCGACATTATCGATACGGCAATGTCACCCTTTGCGCTGGGCACCAGCCAGCCGGCAACGGAAGTTATGGCGGAGGCCTTTAAGGGAACTGAGATGGACCCGGGCTTTGATCAGATGCTGTTAAAAGAAATCGCAGATTATTTCCGCCCCATGAGAGAGGAAGCGTTAAAGAGCGGTCTGATGAATCCCAAGGTGCTGGGCGTGGATATTCAGACTTTGCTGTACCAGGTGCCGGGCGGTATGCTCAGCAACATGGTATCCCAGTTGAAAGAGCAGAACGCAGAAGACAAGTATATGGAAGTGCTGGAGGAGATTCCGCGGGTAAGAAAAGACCTGGGCGAGCCGCCTCTGGTTACTCCATCCTCCCAGATCGTAGGTACGCAGGCTGTATTTAACGTATTGATGGGAGAACGCTACAAGGTTGCCACCAAAGAGACGAAGGACGTATTGCTGGGCAAATACGGCCAGACAGTAAAACCCTTCAATCCGGAGATCATTGACAAGGTACTGGGCGAGGATAAGAAAAATGCTATTACCTGCCGTTATGCAGACCTGTTAGAGCCGGAGCTTCATAAGATTGAAGAAGAGATGAAACAGTGGAAGCAGCAGGACGAGGATGTGCTTTCTTATGCATTGTTCCCGCAGGTTGCAACTGAATTTTTCAAATACAGAGAAGCGCAGCAGACGAAGGTAGACGCTACCGTTGCAGACACAAAGAACGGGGCATACCCAGTATAAAAATCGGCTGCATATCATAGAATTCCTCCTGTCGGCGTAAGCGCGCAGGAGGAATTTTCGAAATTTTAAGTGATGAGGGAAAGGAAATGGGCAGCGCAGGCGAGTTATTGAATCGGATCAATGAACGGTATGGAAGCCTGAGCAAAGGACAGAGGCTTCTTGCTGCTTACATTACAGATAATTATGACAAAGCGGTTTTTCTTACGGCTGCCAGGCTTGGACAGACGGTAGGCGTCAGTGAGTCTACGGTGGTTCGCTTTGCCGCACATTTGGGATACAGAGGATATCCGGAATTTCAGCGGGCGTTAGAGGAGCTGGTGCGCAGCAAGCTTCATGCGGTGCATCGGATGGAAGATGTTTATGGGAGAATTGCCCGGTCTGAGATATTGGAAACAGTGCTGCAGTCAGATATGGAACGGATTAAGCATACGTTGGAGCATATTGACGAGCAGGCGTTTGAGCTGGCAGTGGAGATGATATTAAACGCCAGGCATATCTATGTGCTGGGAGTGAGAAGCTGCAGTCCTTTGGCAGAATTTCTGGCTTTTTATTTGAATCTCATGTTTGACAATGTGCGGCTGATTCACACCAGCAGCTCCAGTGAATTGTTGGAGCAGATGGTGCGTATCGGTAAGGAGGACGTGATGATTGGAATCAGCTTTCCCAGGTATTCCCTGCGGACATTAAAGGCCATGGAGCTTGCCAACAGCAGGAATGCCGGCGTAATTACGCTGACAGACAGCGTACATTCTCCCATGAACCTCTATTCTTCCTGCAATCTGATTGCAAAAAGCGACATGTCCGCCATTGTGGATTCTTTAGTGGCGCCTTTGAGCCTGATCAATGCACTGATTATGGCAGTCTGCATGAAGCGGCAGAAGGATGTGGCAGAGAATCTGGAATTGTTAGAGCAGGTCTGGGAAGACTATCAGGTGTATGGGAACGATGAGATTAATTATATGGAGTGCATATGAGTAAAGTAATTGTAGTGGGCGGCGGGGCGGCAGGCATGATGGCTTCAATCTGGGCAGCCAGAAAAGGCCATAAAGTATTGTTGCTGGAAAAGAATGAAAAACTTGGGAAAAAAATTTATATTACTGGAAAAGGCAGATGCAACCTTACCAATGCCTGCGAAACAGAAGCGTTATTTAAACAGGTGATGCGGGGCGGCAAATTCCTTTACAGCGCATTTTACAGTTTTACCAATGAACAGGTCATTGCATTCTTTGAGTCTTACGGGCTCGCCACGAAAATCGAGCGGGGAGAGAGGGTATTTCCCAGTTCTGATCATTCTTCCGATGTGATACGGACGCTTCAGCAGATATTAAAAAAAGAAAAAGTGGAGGTGCGTCTGCACACCCAGGTAAAAGAGATTCTGACAGAACAACCGGAAAAAGGCAGAGTTTCCGGCGTCAGACTGGCGGATCATACGGTTCTTGGGGCAGATGCGGCAGTTATTGCCACCGGAGGCTGCTCCTATGTGTCTACAGGCTCTGACGGAGACGGTTACCGGTTTGCAGAAAGCCTGGGCCATACCGTGACACAACTGCGGCCCTCCCTGGTGCCGCTGGAGGCGGCAGAGCCATGGATCAAAGACCTGCAGGGACTTTCTCTTCGGAATGTAAAGGTGCGCATCCGAAAAGAGAAAAAGGTCTTATATGAGGAATTCGGAGAAATGCTGTTCACCCATTATGGCGTCAGCGGCCCTTTGATTTTAAGCGCCAGCGGCATTGTGAATGATTATATGGACAAGATGCCCCTGTTTATGGAAATTGATTTGAAGCCTGCCTTGACCAGGGAGCAGCTGGACAAGCGGATTCTGCGGGATTTTGAAGAAAATCAGAACCGGCAGTTTAAAAATGCGGTGGGAAAGCTGTTCCCGGCAAAATTAATACCGGTAATCCTTATGTTAAGCGGAATTTGTCCCGATAAAAAAGTAAATGAAATTACCAGAGAGGAGCGTCTGGGGCTTGTGGAATTAATCAAGGCATTTCCGGTGACGCTGACCCGGTTTCGGGATTTTAATGAAGCCATTATTACCAGAGGCGGCGTTTCTGTCCGGGAAGTAAATCCCTCTACCATGGAATCAAAACTGGTGCCGGGACTGTATTTTGCCGGAGAAGTGCTTGATCTGGACGCTCTGACCGGGGGATTTAATCTGCAGATTGCCTGGTCCACCGGATATCTGGCGGGGGACAGCATTCCATAAGGGGCATGTGAAAAAGAATGGAGGAAAATATGGCATTTAATATCGCAATTGACGGCCCTGCCGGGGCAGGCAAAAGCACGATTGCAAAGAAAGCGGCAGAGGCGTTATCTTATATTTATGTGGATACCGGGGCCATGTACCGTGCTATGGCTCTGTACATTCTGGAGAAAGGTATTGGGGCAGAGGATGAAGCGGCCATCAACGCAGCCTGTGAGGAAATCACAGTTTCCATTTCCATGGAAGAGGGAGAACAGCAGGTATTTTTAAACGGAGAAAATGTAAACGGACGGATTCGCACTGAAGAAGTGGGGAAAATGACTTCCGCCATCAGTATTTACCGAAACGTCCGGGAGAAACTGACGGAACTTCAGCGTTCAATGGCCCGGACTTCGGATTTGATTATGGACGGCAGGGATATCGGAACCAGCGTACTGCCTGAGGCTCAGGTGAAAATTTATCTGACAGCCAGTGTGGAAACCAGAGGAAAACGCCGTTTCCTGGAGCTACAGGAAAAAGGCATAGACTGCAGCCTGGAAACCATCTGCGCGGATATTGCAAAGCGGGACGAGCAGGATATGAACCGTGAGATTTCCCCGCTGCGCCAGGCAGAGGATGCGGTGCTGATCGACAGCTCCGATATGACGATCCAGGAAGTGACCGAGCGGATTCTGGAGCTGGTCTATGAAAGATTAGAACAGACAGGCTGCGGAGGCAGTTCTGTGAAAGATTAGAACAGACAGGCTGCAGGGGCAGTTCTGTGAAAGGATTTTTTAGGAATGGAAGTAATTCTTGCAAAAAGCGCCGGATTCTGCTTCGGCGTAAAACGTGCGGTAGATACGGTGTATGAGCAGGCCAGGCAAAGCAGCGGCAGAATCTACACCTACGGCCCCATCATACACAATGAAGAAGTGGTGAATGATCTGGAACAGAAGGGAGTTCGGGTGGTGGAGACGCCTGAGGAGCTGAAAAACTGCCGGGACGGAACCGTGATTATCCGTTCCCACGGCGTGGGAAAAGGGATTTATGAACTGTTGGAAAAAGAAGGAATTCCCTATGTGGACGCCACCTGTCCCTTTGTGCGGAAAATACACCGGATTGTGGAGCAGCACAGCCGGGAGGGATATCATATAGTAATTATTGGCAGCGGCAGCCATCCGGAAGTGGAAGGAATTAAGGGCTGGAGCAGCCGTCCGGAAGAGACTACGGTGATTTTTACCGGGGAGGAAGCGGAAAAATTTACCCTGAAAGGGAAAAAAAGGGTATGTATTGTGTCCCAAACGACATTTAACAACAAGAAATTTAAAGAACTAGTTGAAATTATTCAAAAAAAAGGTTATGATATAATTGTTTTAAATACGATTTGCAATGCCACACAGGAACGGCAGGCTGAGGCGAAAGAAATTTCCCGGCAGGTGGACGCCATGATTGTAGTGGGAGGAAAGAACAGTTCCAATACGCAAAAGCTATTTGAAATATGTAAAAAAGAATGTGAAAATACTTGCTATATACAGACACTGGAGGATTTGGATTTGTCTAAATTACGGTCCATTAATAGCGTAGGTATTACCGCAGGGGCTTCTACCCCAAACAAAATTATTGAGGAGGTTCAAAAAAATGTCAGAAATGAGTTTTGAACAAATGCTGGAAGAATCATTTAAAACAATAAGGAATGGAGAGGTAGTCGAAGGTACCGTTATTGATGTGAAACCAGACGAGATCATCTTAAATATTGGTTACAAATCCGATGGAATTATTACCCGTAATGAGTATACAAACGAACCGAATGTTGACCTGACTACCGTTGTATCCGTGGGTGATACCATGGAAGCCAAGGTTTTGAAAGTAAATGATGGTGAGGGTCAGGTGATGCTGACCTACAAACGGCTTGCTGCTGAAAAGGGAAGCAAGCGTCTGGAAGAGGCATTTAATGCGCAGGAAGTACTGACTGCCAAAGTAGCGCAGGTATTAGACGGCGGTCTCGGCGTTGTGGTTGATGAAGCAAGAATCTTTATTCCTGCAAGTCTGGTATCCGATACATACGAAAAGGATCTGGGCAAATACAAAGATCAGGATATCGAGTTTGTGATTACAGAATTCAATCCCCGCAGAAGAAGAATTATCGGAGACAGGAAGCAACTGCTTCTTGCAAGAAAAGCAGAACTGCAGAAGGCTCTCTTTGAGAGAATCAATGTAGGAGACGTTCTGGAAGGAACAGTTAAGAATGTAACAGATTTCGGCGCATTTATCGATCTGGGCGGAGCTGACGGTCTGCTTCATATTTCCGAAATGTCCTGGGGCAGAGTGGAGAATCCCAGAAAAGTATTTAAAGTAGGCGACGTGGCAAAAGTATTCATCAAAGACATCAACGAGAATAAGATTGCATTGAGCATGAAATTTGAAGATGAGAATCCCTGGAAAGACGCGGCGTCTAAATATGCAGTAGGCAATATTGTTACAGGCGTAGTTGCCAGAATGACAGATTTCGGCGCATTTGTGGAGTTGGCTCCCGGCGTGGACGCATTGCTGCACGTTTCCCAGATTTCCAGAGAGCATGTGGAGAAGCCCTCTGATGTACTGAACATTGGGCAGGAAATCGAAGCTAAGATTGTGGATTTCAATGAAGAAGATAAGAAAATCAGCCTGAGCATCAAAGCGCTGCTGTCTGCCACAGAAGAAGTACAGGAAGACGCAGAAGAATCTGTAGAAGAATAAGACCCTGTCTGCTCCGGCAGAGAGCCTGCGGGAGCGGACATGAGAAATCTGTAGATAAGTTCGTGTTTGTCCTGCAGAAAAAGCTGCAGGAGCAGATATGAAAGAATCTTTAGAAGAATAGGGGAAGCTGGCATGGTTGGATATGAGGATTTCAAGAAAGATATTTTTACATTAACCAAGATTGATCTGAATGCTTACAAAGAGAAACAGATGAAGCGCAGGATTGAGACGCTGATTTCTAAGAATAATATTACAAGTTACAAAGACTATGTGGCATTGATTAAGAAGGATGCAGAGAAATTTGAGCAGTTTGTAAATTTCCTGACAATTAATGTATCAGAATTTTACCGGAATCCGGAACAGTGGGGAATTTTAGACAAGGAAGTATTCCCATCACTGATTCAGCGGTTTGGAAAGAGTCTGAAAATCTGGAGTGCAGCCTGTTCCACAGGGGATGAGCCCTATTCCCTGGTTATGGCTTTATCAAAGCATATGCCGATCAATCAAATTAAGATTACGGCTACAGATATTGATAAGCAGGTGTTGGACAAGGCGAGAATGGGTCTGTATAATGAGAAGAGTATTGCCGCTGTTCCGCCGGAATTTAAGAAGAAATACTTTACCAAGGTGGGCAATTCTTACAAGATTGCAGACGAAATCAAGCGTCAGGTGGAATTTAAAGAGCATAATCTGCTGAAAGATCCTTATCCTACGGGATGCCATTTGATTGTATGCAGAAACGTGCTGATTTATTTTACAGAGGACGCGAAAGAAGAGATTTATAAGAAGTTTAATGCTGCGCTGACCAAGGACGGAATTCTGTTTATTGGCAGTACAGAGCAGATTATGAATTACAGAGAACTGAATTATCAGAGAAAGCAGTCTTTCTTTTTTCAGAAAGTGTAAGATTGCAACGTGAAACAGACGCATGGAGAATATCCGTGCGTCTGTTTGATTATGGTATGTTTTTCTGTGCCTTCCGGAACCCGAACATTTAGTCATAGGATACGCTGTGCTGCGTTATTTTGGAGCCGGAGTCATAGGATACGCCCTGCTGCATGATTCAGAAATCAGAACCTTCGGTTAAATAACACGCCGCGTTGCGTTATCCTGGAACCGGAAATAATCCGGGCGGTGGCGGGACTGGGTATATTCGAACATAATGCCGTCGCTGTTGTAGGTCTGGCTGCTGACCACAGCAAGGCAGTTATAGTCTCCCAGCTCCAGGTATTTTTCATCAATTTCCGTCATTTTTTCCACGGTCATAATCCGCTTACTGGTCACGATGGAGATATGCAGAGTCTGCTCCAAATATTCATAAATCGAATGTTCTGCAATTTCTCTGGTAAGGTTGACAGCTACGTGTTTCAGAAAATAATTATGGTTTAGAATCAGGGCTTTTCCGTCCAGATAATGGAGGCGCTGAAGATAATATAATTCACTTCCAATCGGAAAGCCTGTCCGGTTGGAAATTTTTGTGTCTGCGGTGATTTCAGTAAAGCACAGCACCTCTGTTTTGGGAACCTGGCAGTTTCGGAGGGCGGATTCCTGAAAAGATTCAATGCCGCCAATGGTAAATGAAGTCTGCAGAGTTGGCTGAAAAATGTTGCGCACGCCTTTTCCCTGCATGGTCTGTACATAACCGTCTGTGACCAGGGCGCTGACGGCCCTGCGTATGGTGTTGCGGGAACAGTCATAGCGTTGAATCAGCTGGTTTTCAGAGGGCAGCAATTCCTGAAATTCATATTCTCCGGCTTCTATTCTGCTTTTCAAATCCCGATAGATATCAGTGTATTTTGTTTTTGGCATAATATATCGCTCCTGCTTGTTTGAACATCTATGTTTATTATAGTATGGAACGGAAGATTGTCAAGATTTTATTCCGGCAAAAGGAAATTGGAAGAATCAACTTGTTTAAACAAATTTTCAATATAGTATTGACATGTTTAAACAAGTATGATATAAAAGATACAACAACTTGTATGAACAAGATAAAATTAAAAGTAGCAGGAGGTAAAAAATGGGTAAGTATGCAGAGGATGCAAGAGAGCTGCTGCAGTATGTGGGAGGTAAAGAGAACATTGCAGCGGTGTCCCATTGCATGACACGTATGAGGTTTGTGCTCCATGAGCCGAAAAAGGCAGATATTGAGCAAATTGAAGGGATGAAAATTGTTAAGGGAAGTTTTACCCAGACAGGCCAGTTTCAGGTGATTATCGGGAATACGGTGGCAGATTTTTACAATGATTTCATTGCTGTGTCAGGATTAGAGGGGGTGTCCAGGGATGCGGTGAAGAATGCCGCAAAGCAGAACCAGAATGTGATGCAGAGAATGGTTACCGCATTGGCTGAGATTTTTGCCCCGCTGATTCCGGCAATCATTACAGGCGGTTTGATTCTGGGATTCCGAAACTGTATTGACAGCCTGTATTTGTTTGAAAACGGAACGAAAACATTATGCGATATCAGCCAGTTCTGGGCGGGAATTGACAGCTTCCTGTGGCTGATTGGAGAAGCGGTGTTCCATATGCTTCCGGTGGGAATCTGCTGGTCTGTTACAAAGAAAATGGGAACCACCCAGATGCTTGGGATTGTCCTGGGTCTGACGCTGGTTTCCGGGCAGCTGCTCAATGCTTATTCGGTGGCCGGGGCAGAAGAAATTCCTGTCTGGGATTTCGGATTCTTTCAGGTTAATATGATTGGATATCAGGCTCAGGTGATTCCGGCGATTCTGGCAGCTTTTACCCTTGTATATCTGGAGAAATTTTTCCGGAAAATAACGCCCCAGGTGATTTCCATGATTGTGGTGCCTTTCTGCAGTTTGCTGTTGGCGGTTATCGCTTCGCATTTTGTTTTGGGGCCTGTTGGATGGAAGATAGGTTCTGCCATTTCTTCTGTGGTTTATGCAGGGATTACAGGTTCTTTTAAAGTGATTTTCGGCGCAGTTTTCGGATTTGTATATGCGCCGTTGGTGATTACAGGGCTTCACCATATGTCCAATGCCATAGACTTGCAGCTGATTGCAGATTATGAGGGAACGATGCTGTGGCCGATGATTGCCCTTTCTAATATAGCCCAGGGTTCCGCCGTTCTTGCCATGGCGGTATTGCAGCGGAAAAACGCAGAGGCCCAGGAAGTAAATGTGCCTTCCTGCATCTCCTGTTATCTGGGAGTGACGGAACCTGCCATCTTTGGCGTGAATTTGAAGCATGTATATCCCTTTGTCTGCGGAATGATTGGTTCTGCCTGTGCGGCAGTGGTATGTGTGGCAACGGGAACAACGGCAAATGCAATCGGCGTAGGCGGCCTGCCGGGAATTCTGTCTATTCAGACAGAATATATGGGGAGCTTTGCAATCTGCATGGTTATATCGGTGTCTGTGTCGTTTGCGCTGACAGTTCTTGTGGGCAGAAGGAAGCTTCCAAAGCCTGCGCCTGCTGAGAAAAAAGGAACAGAAGATTACACGGAACAAGCAGTGAAAAGATCTGATGGAAAAAAAGAGGAAAACGAAGCAAAACAGGGAAGCGGAGATGGAAACGAAGCAGAACAGGGAAGCGGAGAGGGAAAAAGAGAGGAAAGAGAAGCAAAATTGGGAGAAGAAAAAGCCGGAATTTCCCAAAAAGAATTAAAAGCTTTTCTCACTGGAAAAGTCATTGAATTAAAGGAAGTAAATGACGGCGTATTTTCCGAAGGAATTATGGGAGAGGGAATGGCAATCATACCGGAAAACAATCTGCTGTATGCCCCTGCAGACGCCCTTGTCAGCGTGTTGATGCAGGATTCCAGACATGCCTGCGGGCTGACCTTGGAGAACGGAATGGAACTGCTGCTTCATGTAGGGATTGACACTGTGGATATGAACGGAGACGGTTTCCGTTATCTGGTGTCAGAAGGGCAGAAAGTAGCGGCCGGAACGCCTCTGCTTGAGTTTGACCGGGATAAAATCAAAGCGGCCGGGCACAGAGACGTTACCGTTTGCATTGTTACAGAGCCGGCCGGCGCAGAGAATCTCCGGTTTATGACAGGAATAAAAGGAGAAGCGGGGATTACGTCAGTGGCAGTGTTTGAATAGGCAGGAATACGGTAATTTCATAAAATGGAAAGGACGCTTCCGTCTATGGCGGCGGGAGCGTTCAGAAAGAGGGAATTATGGAAAATTTTAAGAAAAGCGTGATTTATCAGATTTATCCCAAATCTTTTTGTGACAGCAACGGAGATGGGATTGGGGATATCCGGGGGATCATACAGAAACTGGATTATATCAAAAGCCTTGGGGTTGACTATATCTGGAGCACACCTTTTTTTGCCTCGCCCATGAATGACAATGGGTATGATGTAGAGGATTACCGGAAGATTCATCCGGCCTTCGGCACAATGGAGGATACAGAAGAGTTGATTGCAGAGGCAGGAAAACGGGGCATGAGAATTATGATGGATATGGTATTTAACCATACATCCACCCGGCATGAATGGTTTCAGAAGGCATTGTCCGGGAAAAAAGATTATATGGATTATTATATTTTTAAAGAAGGAACGCCCCGGGAGCCTCCCACCAACTGGCAGTCCAAATTCGGCGGTTCTGCCTGGGAATATATTCCCTCTTTGCAGAAATGGTATCTGCACCTGTTTGATGTGACACAGGCAGATTTGAACTGGGAGAATCCCAGGGTAAGGGAAGAACTGAAGGATATTATCCGGTTTTGGAAAGAAAAGGGCGTAAAAGGATTTCGGTTTGATGTGGTCAATCTGATTTCAAAACCGGAGATTTTTGAGGATGACGCCCAAGGGGACGGCAGAAGATTTTATTCCGACGGGCCCAGGGTTCATGAATATCTGAAGGAGCTGACGGCGGATACCGGGATCGGGCATATGGTTACCGTTGGAGAGATGTCGTCCACAAGCCTGGAGCACTGCATCCGGTATTCTAATCCCAAGGAAAAGGAATTGTCCATGTGTTTTAATTTTCATCATTTGAAAGTGGATTATAAAGATGGGGAGAAATGGGAGCTGTCAAAGCCGGATTACCGGAAATTAAAAGAATTGTTGGAAACCTGGCAGTGTGAAATGGAAGAAGGGAACGGATGGAATGCTTTGTTTTGGTGCAACCATGATCAGCCCAGAATTGTATCCAGACTGGGAGATGACAAAAAGTACTGGAAGGCCTCGGCAAAAATGCTGGCAGCCTGTATCCATATGCTGCGGGGAACTCCCTATATTTATCAGGGGGAAGAGCTAGGTATGACAAACCCGGGATATGGCAATATCCATTCGTACCGGGATGTAGAAAGCATTAATTATTATCACATTTTGCTGAAAAAGGGCAAATCTGAGGAGGAAGCATTGAAAATCCTGGGACAGCGCTCCAGGGACAACGGAAGAACGCCGATGCAGTGGGATTTTGGGGCATATGCAGGATTTTCCACTCATGAGCCTTGGATTACGATACCAGAAAACTACTCTTACCTCAATGCAAAAGCAGAAGAGGAGGATATGGATTCCATTCTGCATTATTACAGAAAACTTGTGGCTTTGCGGAAACAGTATGAAGTAATTCAAGAGGGTTCAGTTGAATTTCTGTATCGGGAACAGCCGGAGATATTTGCATACAGACGGCGGTTCAAAGGCCGGGAGCTTCTTGTGCTGAATAACTTTACAGAAAGTCAGGTTGATTTGCAGGAACCATTTGCCCTCACAGGATACCGCCATTTGCTCGGCAATTATCCCCGGCAGGAAAAAATGGAAATTAAGAGTCTCAGACCTTATGAGAGTTTGATATTCCTGAAGGGATAGTTATTACTCCGGCGGTTAAATATCAAAAAATAATTTTATGACCCAAAATAAGTAATACGGCAAAGAAATTATCCATAAAGGGAAAAGGAACAACTTATAAAATGCACGGCATATTTTTTCAGAGTATCCTTATTGCCGGTGAAATTTTCTGTCAGTTCAAACCAGGAAATTTTATCCTGATATTCCTGCTTGAACGAAGGAACAAACAATTCCTGGTACTGGGGCAGAAACCGGCCGGATTTTTTGCAGTAGCAGGTGGCGGCAGTGGCCTGGACGCGGTAATCTCTGTCCACATAGGCGGCAACGCTTTTGTGGAGGGCCGTATCTTCCATGGGAAGGTAATAATAGTTTTTGTAATCCGGATAAAAATATTTCAATTCCCCGGTAAAAAGCTCAATACGCAGCTTTATCAGGCTGCAGCAGGCTGAAATATAGAGATTTCCCAGGCTGCAGGCAAAGGCTTTCGGCAGAGGAAGCTCCGGCTCCAGGGACAGAATCAGTTCCAGGCCTTCTGCGCCCTCGTAGGTGTTCCAGCTGTGGGTTTCCCAGGAGGAGACCTGGAAATGCCCTTCAAAAAAGCGGGGATAGGCAAGTAACGAAAGAAGCTTCAGCATTCCTTCCATATCTTCATAATTATGCAGCTTTAACAGCGCGCAGGCTTCCTCAGAAGAAACGGAGGCCTGCGCGCCATCCTTGTTTGCATATTCTGAATAGATGGAAATCAAGTCTCCGCCGGAATATACATCTTCCCTTGCAATGCCCAGAAATTTTTCCAGGGTTTTCTGCTTCAGGTTGGGAAGGTTCAGAATGTTTTTGCAGCCGGAAATCTGCTTGTATATGTCAATATGCCGGAAAGAATCCAGATGTTCCGGCAGTTTGTAATGGGCGCAGCGGCTTTTCAGGAACGGCACGTCAAAGCCTGTGCCGTTAAAGGAAATCAGGGTGTCGTAACAGGATAAAATATCCAGAAAGGCGGAGAGTATCTCCGGTTCTTCCGAAAGGTTTTCCGCAAATAACTGGGTGATGCAAATCTGATCTCCTGCCAGATGGGCATATCCTATCATGTATACCTGGCAGCGGGCAGCGGAAAATCCGGTAGTTTCGATATCGAAAAAAACCGAGGATGGGGTGAAGTATTCAGCGATATAAGGATTATCAGTAAAGGATATCAGTTCTGTCTGCCAGGTTTTCATAGGGGGCCTCCGTTCCTTGGATTTGTCATATCATGTTATTATAGGATAGATTATCTGGATTTTCAATTTTTTCCTGCAAGATTTTCTGTAATTCCTGTTAAGAATCTTTTTAATTTTGGCAGGTCACTTTAAACTGGAACGAACAATCTATAGTTCCGTCCGTATCCAAATATAAAAACTTCGCTCTAAAGAAAATAGCAAATCACTTGACAAAATATGTACGCTTGTAAGGAAACTATTTCTTCTTCACAATAATCTTCATCTTCGCCTTTTTCCCATTATAAGTTTTAACGGTAATAATGGCAGTTCCCTTTTTCCTGGCCGTGATTTTCCCGGTGGAGGATACGGTGGCCACAGATTTTCGGTTGGAAGAATAAGTGAGTTTGTGGCTTGCAGTTCCTTTGGGGAACTTTGCTTTTATCTGGAATTTCCAACCGGCCCGGATCGTCTTGGTTTTGGCGTTCAGCTTGATCTTCCCGGGTTTTTTCTTAACGGTAATCTGCACGGCGGCGGTTTTTCCGTTGGAGGACTGAATGGTAATCCTGGAAGAACCGGTTTTCTTAGCGGTAATCTTACCGGCTGCGCTGACGGTAATCTTTTTATTGGAAGCGGTGTAACGCAGCTTTTTGTCGGAAGCGTTTGCAGGAAGGGCAGCTGCTTTCAGTGCGTAGGTTTCGCCTAACTGAACCAGGGGCTATCGTTGGACGAAAATAAAGACTGCTCCATCTCGCCTGTTCCGGTCAACTGCAGTTCATAGCAGACAGGAGAGTCGGAGGCTGCAGTGCGGCTTTCATCCTGGTAGATTGTTCCGTCCGGATCTATGATCAGTTCCCATTCGATATTGTCTCCCTTCGCTCCGCATGTGCCGGATGTGTCTCCGGTGGGCGTCGGCAGTTGGGCAGCCTGGATTTCTGCAGATTGTTCCCAACCCAAGGGAGCAGAGCAGAATAAGCCCAATGCAAGTGAAAGGGTTAGCAGAAAGCTGATGATTTTTCTCCTTTTTTTCATATCAATACTCCTTTTCGTATGATTTTTTCTGTATCGCATACCCCGAAATACTACTTAAAGTATACTGAGGTTTCCAATTTCTGGCAATAAAACAAAAGGAGCTTAGCAGGAAATTAGCAGGAAATCCGGCATAGTTTTTCTGCTCCTGCAGGTGCGTGGAAAATGGAAGAAATTTCCTGATATTCTCGGAATTCCCGGAATTGTGCATTTTTCCGGGAATCCCTGCGCCGGTCCGGCAGTTTGTGCTGAAAAAAGTACAAATTTATCGAAAAAAGACGTGCTACAGATAATAAAATGTGCTATAATCAAAATTATTGACTTATGATTTATCATAAGGCATAAAATATATTCAGTTAAGATGGACAGCAGTCTGCGCAAGCATGCAGAAGGCTGGACTTAGGAATGACATGAATATATTTTATTTCATTCCTTAAAAATATTTTTAAAGAAAGTGGGGCACGAAAAATGGGTCTTATGACATTTAAGGGCGGTGTCCATCCGCACGATGGAAAAGAATTTTCCAAAGATAAGCCAATACGTGAGCTATTACCCAAGGATGAGTTGGTATTTCCGGTTTCTCAGCATATTGGGGCGCCGGCAAGTCCGGTGGTAGCTGTTGGTGACACCGTGCTGCGGGGACAGAAGATTGCAGAGGCAGGCGGGTTTGTATCAGCGCCGATCTATTCTTCCGTATCCGGCAAGGTGAAGGCAATTCAGCCGCGCAGGGGTGCAGTAGGGGATATGGTTAATTCCATCATTATTGAAAATGACGGAGAGATGAAGGAAGTGGAGTACGTTCCCACCGAAAATGTAACTGCTCTTTCCAAAGAAGAGATTATTGGAAAAGTGAAAGAGGCAGGGGTTGTGGGAATGGGCGGAGCCGGGTTCCCGACCCATGTGAAGTTATCACCCAAAGAACCGGATAAAATTGAGTACATAATCGCAAACTGTGCGGAATGTGAGCCTTATCTGACAGCGGATTACCGGCGTATGCTGGAGAATCCCAAAGAGCTGATCGAAGGAATGCGCATTGTCCTTCAATTGTTTGATCATGCCAAAGGTTTATTCGGCATTGAGGACAACAAGCCGGACTGCATAGCCAAAATGCAGGAGTTAACGAAGGATGAACCCCGTATGGAAGTCTGTCCGTTAAAGACAAAATACCCCCAGGGCGGCGAACGTCAGCTGATTTACGCCACCACCCACCGGGAAATCAATTCCACCATGCTTCCCGCTGATGCAGGCTGTATTGTGGACAATGTGGAAACTTTGATTTCGATTTATAAGGCAGTAAAACTGGGCAAGCCTGTGATGAACCGTATTTTTACAGTAACAGGAGATGCAGTGGCAGAGCCGGGGAACTTCGATATCTGCCTTGGCATGAGTTACGGAGAAGTACTGGAAGCGGCAGGCGGATTTAAGGTGCAGCCTGAGAAGATTATTTCCGGCGGGCCTATGATGGGATTCTCCATGTTCGGACTGGACATTCCAACGACAAAGACGTCTTCCTCCCTGCTTTGCCTTGCCAAAGATGATGTGGCGGCAAGCGAGACTACGGCATGCATCAACTGCGGCCGCTGCGTATCCGCATGTCCGGAACAGATTATTCCCACAAGGCTTGCAAAAATGGCAGGTTACGGGGATATGGCAGGCTTTGAGAAGTGGAACGGCATGGAATGTATCGAATGCGGAAGCTGCAGTTATATCTGTCCGGCCAAAATTCCGCTGGCACAGTCCATCCGTACCATGAAGAAACAGATTCTTGCAGAGCGGAGAAAGAAATAGCTGATTTACGAAAAATAATTTGCAGCCAATTTAGAAGGTAAGTTGATTGCGAGCTCACGCGTCAGCACGAAGTGCACGAAAATGCGCGTGATACCTTTATAAAATTAGGAAGAAAGAGGTGTCTTATTGTGAGTGATATGTATAATGTATCATCGTCATCCCACATTCGTTCCAAAGATACATCTGCCAAAATAATGCTTTACGTGGCAATTGCATTGCTGCCGGCCAGCGTATTTGGTATCTGGAACTTTGGGTTACAGGCGTTGATATTGATTTTAGTATGTGTTGCAACCTGCGTGGCTTCAGAATGGATCTTTGAGAAGCTGATACAGAAAAAAAGTACCATCAATGATTTCAGCGCAGTAGTGACCGGATTGCTGCTGGCGCTGAACCTGCCCCATACCCTGCCCATCTGGCAGGCGGTTTTGGGAAGCGTATTTGCTATTGTCATTGTGAAAATGCTGTTCGGCGGTCTTGGACAGAACTTTATGAACCCGGCTTTGGGCGGCAGATGCTTTTTGCTTGTGTCTTTTGCAGGGACTATGACCAGCTTTACTTATGACGGCGTAACAGGCGCTACGCCGCTGGCTCTTTTAAAAAACGGCGAAAGCGTGGATACCATGAAAATGCTTCTGGGAACCACAGCGGGAACCATCGGTGAGACCAGTGTAATTGCGATTTTAATCGGGGCAATTTTCCTGATTCTGATGGGCGTGATTGATTTAACCATTCCTGCCAGCTATATTCTTTCCTTCGGCGTATTTGTGCTTCTGTTCGGCGGCCATGGCTTTGACGTGACCTATCTTACCGCTCATCTCTGCGGCGGCGGACTGATGCTGGGAGCATTTTTCATGGCGACCGATTATGTGACCTCCCCCATCACCCCCATGGGAAAAGTGGTATTCGGAATTGTTCTGGGAATTCTCACCGGATTGTTCCGTCTGTTCGGGGCCAATGCAGAAGGCGTTTCCTTTGCAATTATCTTAGGCAACCTTCTGGTTCCAATCATTGAGAAATTTACCATTCCAAGGGCGTTTGGCCAGAAAAAGGAGGTAAAATAGCATGAATAAGAAGATTGTACATGATGCGTTGGTGTTAACCGCTTTTACCTTAGTGCTGGGATTTCTGCTGGGCGTGGTATACGATATTACCAAGGAGCCCATTGCAGCGGCAGAAAAAGCCGCATTGGATGAGGCATATAAAGTAGTGTTCGCAGATGCAGCTTCTTTTGAAGAAGATGAGAATTTTGATGCAGCGAAAGCGGCAGAGATTATTGCGGCAAGCGAATTTTCCAAAGATGAGATTACGGCAGTTAACAAGGCATTGGACGGCTCCGGCAATGTGCTTGGATATGTGATCAATGTGACTTCCCATGAAGGAAGCCAGGCAGATATTTCCTTTTCCGTGGGCATCCAGAATGACGGGACGTTAAACGGTTATTCCATTACGGCCATCAGCGAGACGCCGGGCCTTGGCGTACTGGTGCAGGAGGAGCCGTTCTATTCCCAGTTTGAAGGGAAGTCCGAAGAGACTTATTCTGTTGTAAAGACAGCTCCGGCGGCTGAAAATGAGATTCAGGCGGTTACTGGAGCTACCATTTCTTCCAGAGCAGTCACCAACGGCGTAAATGCATGTCTGGTGTACTTCAGAAGCGCTTTGCAGGGAGGTAACTAGTATGAATAAATATGTAGAACGTTTATATAACGGTATTATTAAAGAAAATCCTACCTTTGTGCTGATGCTTGGAATGTGTCCCACCCTGGCGGTGACATCTTCCGCAGTCAACGGAATCGGTATGGGCCTTTCCACTACAGTGGTGCTGGTTATGTCCAACCTGCTGATTTCCATGTTCCGGAAAGTAATTCCAAACGGCGTGCGTATGCCGGCTTATATCGTAGTGGTGGCTTCCCTGGTTACCATTGTGCAGTTTATTATGCAGGCGTATACCCCGGCCCTTTCCGCATCTTTGGGTGTGTATATTCCTTTGATCGTGGTAAACTGTATTATCCTGGGAAGAGCGGAAAGCTACGCTTCCAAAAATCCCATTACACCTTCTGTTTTTGACGGACTTGGCATGGGTCTGGGATTCACCATCGGCCTGACCTTTATCGGATTGATCCGCCAGATTTTAGGAGCTAATCTTGGAATTACCGTGTTTATCATGGCGCCGGGAGCATTCCTGGTACTGGCGTTTCTGGTTGCAGGCATGAATGTTGTCCGGGAAAAAATGGAAAAGAAGGGCAAACCTCTGGCAGCTCCATCCGGATGTCTGACCGGAGACTGCGCAAGCTGTTCCCAGTCGGCTATGTGTACCGGCAAATTACCGGGATCTCAGAAAAAGTCAGAAGAATAGGAGGCAGAATAGATGAAAGAATTATTGATTATAGCAATCGGCTCTGCCATTGTAAATAATGTAGTGTTAAGCCAGTTCCTTGGCATCTGCCCGTTCCTGGGAGTATCCAAGAAAACCGAAACAGCAGCCGGTATGGGCGGCGCGGTAATTTTCGTTATTACCCTGGCTTCCTTTGTTACAGGTCTGATTTATAAGTTTATTTTAGGCCCCTGCCATGTGGAATATTTGCAGACCATTGTGTTCATTCTGGTTATTGCGTCACTGGTGCAGTTCGTGGAAATGTTTTTGAAGAAAAACATGCCCCCGCTGTACGAATCCCTGGGCGTGTTCCTTCCGCTGATTACTACAAACTGCGCCGTATTGGGTGTTGCTTTGAACAATGTAAGCAAAGGCTATGATTTGCTGCAGGGCATTGTAAACGGCCTTGCAACCTCTGTCGGCTTCTTTATTGCAATTGTAATTATGGCGGGTATCCGTGAGAAAATCGAATATAACGATATTCCCAAACGATTTCAGGGAACAGCCATTGTGTTGATTACGGCCAGCCTGATGTCAATTGCCTTTATGGGATTCTCAGGAATGATTTAGGAGGGAAAAAAATGAATGTAACAGCAATTATCATTGCCGCCCTGGTAGTGGGCGGAACTGGTATTTTCCTTGGCTTTTTCCTTGGGATCTTTGGGGAAAAATTCAAAGTAGAAGTAGATGAAAGAGAAGAGGCAATCCTGGGCGTCCTTCCGGGAAATAACTGCGGCGGCTGCGGGTATGCAGGATGCTCCGGCCTTGCGGCAGCCATTGCAAAAGGAGAAGCGCCCGTAGGCCAGTGTCCGGTGGGCGGCGACCCGGTGGCAGCCCAGATTGGTGAGATTATGGGCGTTTCGGCAGAAGGCGGCGTGAAGATGACTGCTTTTGTAAAATGCGCCGGAGACTGTGAGAAGGCAAAACAGGATTATGAATATACTGGCGTGGAGGACTGCGCAGCTATGGCGTTTATTCCCGGCGGCGGGCCGAAATCCTGCAGTTACGGCTGTCTTGGCTACGGAAGCTGCGTAAAGGCATGTCCCTTTGATGCAGTACATATTGTCAACGGCATTGCGCTGGTGGATAAAGACGCCTGCAAAGCCTGCGGAAAATGCGTGGCAGCCTGTCCGAAGAACCTGATTGAACTGGTGCCCTACGATGCAAAGAATAAGGTGCAGTGCAGCTCTAAGGATAAGGGCAAGGATGTGATGGCAGCCTGCTCCGTAGGATGTATCGGATGTAAGCTCTGTGAGAAAAACTGTCCGGAGGGGGCGGTTACTGTGACAGACAATATAGCCCATATTGACTATGAGAAATGTACAGGATGCGGAACCTGCGCCGAGAAATGTCCGAAGAAGATTATCAGTAAGGCAGGATGATGGAAGAGAAGCTTTAAGAACGGAACCTCTGACAAATAAAATGGGGCAGCCGGGAACTTGCAGGTTTCCGGCTGCCCTGATTTATGTTTGTCAGGCTTTAGAACCGTTACTGAATACGGAACTGACTGAGCAGCTGATTCAGTGTACGGGCCTGATTGGACAGTTCATTCGAGATAGCGGCGCTTTCTTCCGCTGCGTCAGAGTTGGTCTGAACCACTCTGGAGACTTCTTTGATTCTGTTTTCCACAGAGACAATCATTTCTGACTGCTGTACGCTGGCATATGAGATTTCATCCATCAGCGTTTTGATGGATTGAATGCATTCATTGATAATCTGCATTGCGGAAATAGCAAGATTTGTGGATTCCGTTCCTGTTTTCACATCGTGGATGGAGCGGCCAATCAAATCGCTGGTATCTCTTGCGGCTTCCGCGGAGCGTTCCGCAAGATCCCGGACTTCGCCGGATACCACAGAGAAGCCTTTTCCGGCAGTACCGGCGCGGTTTGCCTCAATGGAGGCGTTCAGGGCCAGAATATTGGTCTGAAGAGCGATATCCTCAATGGTTTTGATGATGCTGCCGATTTGGGCTGAGGATTGATCGATATTTCTTGTGGCGATAATCAGCTGTTCCATTTTTGTATCCGCTTCCGCCGCATAGCCTGTGGCTCTGGCCACTAAATCACTGGCGTTTCCGCAGCGGACCGTACTGTTTTGAATCTGGGCCGTGATATCTGTAACATTGGATACAAGACCGTTAATGGATGCTTTTTGCTCGGTGCTTCCCTGGGATAAGGCCATGGCTCCGGCAGAAACCTGATTTGCGCCGTTATCCACCTGTTTTGCAATCTGGGTGATATCCCGCATAACGTCTGTCAGATGGGTGCGGATGCTTTTAAGACTCTCGGACAGTACTGCAAAATCACCGATATAATAGGATTCGTTCAGGGTTACATCCACGGCTATGTTTCCGTCTGCCATTTCGCCCAGAATCCGGCCGATATCTTCAATGGTTTTCCGCAGGCAGTCGCATAAATGGTGGATGGTCTGGGCAATCATGCCGATTTCATCTGTTCTGCCGTAGAAGGGCTTTAATTCCCGATCCGCAGAGAGATCCAGATTGCCGAGGTGCCGGATGGCGTGTTCCATAACCATAAGCTCCCTGCCTTCCCGGTGCAGGCTGAGCAGCGTGGCAAGTATAATCACAAGGGCTACGATGGCGCACAGAATTCCTATGGTGACACGGACGTTTGCCACCTGACTGTAAACTTCTGCCGAATTGTCGCGGATCATGAAAACCCAGTTCCGATCTTTCAGATATTTGTAAACCACCAGTTGGTCTACGCCTTTTTCATCCCGATAGGAATAGGTGCCGGCCTTTGTTTTGCCGTTGGTTCTGATTCGCTTAAGAATTTCCTGATAGCCTTTGTCTGTAGTCTCAGTGTTTAACAGCGATTCATCCTCATGATACAGATAAGTTCCGTTTTCTACATTTAAAAATACGTATTCGCTGCGGGGCAGGCCCTTGATGTTCAGGCCAAGCAAAACATCCATAAGCTGACTGGCATAAACCCCTGCGCCTGCATAGCCGATGCAGGTTTCACCTTCAAAAAGAGGATAGTACATGGAAAGAATCATGCTTCCGGTTCCCGGGGATTTCATGATTCCCAGATTGGTTAGCTCCTGCGCTGACAGGATTGTATCATGGAATACCTCTAAAGAATCCCCTGTGCGGGTGGTCATTCCGATGGCGCCCTGTGAAGTATGGGTCAGAATATAAGTAGACGGAGTTCCTATGTATAATCCTTCAAAAATCCCTTTGACAGAAGCAAAATCTTCCGTGTATTTCTGCCCTTTTTGCAGAAGCTCGGGATCATCCGGATTGTTAAGCAGATTGCGGACTTCGCTGCTCAGTGCAAATGCAGTGACATATTCTTCCGCAGAAATCACATAGTCGTTGATAATGGATGCTCTGGATTCCACTGCATCAATCATTTGATTGGTAATATTGTTTTTTACGATGGATGCAATACGGTTGGACATAATAAACCAGAGCAAAAGCATTCCTGTAACAGTGATCATGGTGGTAAGAATGCCGATACGTGTAGCAAGTTTTCGATTAGCAAGAAACTTCATAAAAGATTCCCCCTGTGACATAAGTAATAAATTTTGCTTGGGCAAGTTCTTTCATAATGTAAGAGTGTACCGCTTTTGCGAAAATAATTTTATCACTTTTCTGCCTGTTTTTCAAGGGTATCAGCGATGATTGTGCATTTACACTGTTCCTGGTGATACGGCTTATGCTTTTTTTCAGATTCCATATTGTAACAGCCGTCTGTTTATGATAGACTTACATTCATATTGAATTCAGAGGCAGAAAGGGTACAGATATGAAGAAAAGTTTTTGGAGAAAATACATAGGCGATAAAGCGTTTTACAAGATGGTGCTTATGATTGTAATTCCCGTCATCATACAGAACGGCATTACGAATTTCGTCAACCTGTTGGACAATATTATGGTGGGACAGGTGGGCACGGAGCAAATGAGCGGCGTTGCCATTGTAAATCAGTTTATGAACGTATTTAATATCTGCATTTTCGGCGGCGTTTCCAGTGCGGGAATTTTTACCGCCCAGTATTACGGACAGGGGAGCCAGGAGGGGGTCCGCAATACCTTCCGGTTTAAATTCATGGTATGCATCTTAATGACAGTGGCTGCCGTTGTGCTGTTTCTTACGTCTGGGGAAAGCCTGATTACACTGTATCTTCATGAAGGGGCTGAAAGCGGGGATATTGTCAAAACCCTGGAGTATGGGAAAAAATATCTGGCGGTGATTATTTTTGGAATTTTGCCTTATGCCATTTCCCAGACTTATGCCAGTACCCTGCGTGAAACAGGGGAAACGGTGCTGCCCATGAAAGCGGGAATTATTGCGGTTCTGGTGAATCTGGTGGGAAATTACCTGCTGATTTTCGGAAAATTCGGCGCCCCGGCCCTGGGAGCAGTGGGAGCAGCCATAGCTACGGATATTGCCCGGGTGGTGGAATGCCTGATTCTTATTTTTTGGACGTATGGACACCGCAGGGACCATCCGTTTATTGAAGGAGCCTACCGGACCTTGAAAATTCCCGGGGATTTGACGGCGAATATTGTAAAGAAGGGAATCCCCATTATGCTCAACGAGATTGCATGGTCAACGGGACAGGCGTTTTTGCTTCAGTGTTATTCTGTCAGAGGATTGTCTGTGGTAGCCGCCCTCAATATCTCAAGCACCGTGTCCAATCTGTTTAATGTGGTATTTTTATCCACCGGAGGGGCCATTGCGATTATTGTGGGGCAATTGTTAGGGGCAGGCAAAATGGAAGAAGCCAGGGATACCGACCGGAAACTTTTGTTTTTCACCGTATCCACCTGCCTGGTGTGCGGAAGCCTGCTGGCTGCGATTTCACCCTTCTTCCCGTTGATTTACAATACCTCCGGGGAGGTTCAGTCCTATGCAGCCAGATTTATCCTGATTGCCGCCGGCTGTATGCCCCTGTATGCTTTTATGCACGGCTGCTATTTTACACTGCGCTCCGGCGGGAAAACCTGGATTACTGTGCTGTTTGACAGTGTGTATGTGTGGGCGGTGGACATTCCCCTGGCCTATGTACTGGCCCATTTTACAGGACTGCCCATTGTGCTTGTGTACCTCAGCTGTCAGCTGATTGAGACATTGAAGTGCATTCTGGGTTATATACTGGTGAAAAAGGGAATCTGGCTTCAGAATATCGTCAGCTGATGAGAAATCAGAGCAGATGAATCCCACGAAAAATGACGGAATAAGAGGATGGAAAATTGGAAACAAAAAACTATTTGAAACAGAAAAAGAGGGTAGTGGTAAAAATTGGTTCTGCAGCTTTGCATCATGAAGCTACAGGAAGGCTGAATCTGGGAAAAGTAGAGCGTCTGGTGCGGGAACTCTGCGATATCCGCAATCAGGGGGTGGACATTTGCCTGGTAAGCTCCGGCGCCATAGCGGTGGGCCGTCAGGCAATCGGCATGAAAGAGCGTCCGGCCGATATTTCCACCAAACAGGCATGCGCGGCAGTGGGACAGGCCAGACTGATGATGACGTATCAGAAGATGTTTTCGGAATATCATCAGACTGCCGGACAGATTCTGATGACGAAAGGAACCATGCTTGACAATGTTTCCCGGAAGAACGCCCAGAACACCTTTGAGGAATTGTTCCGGCTTGGGATTATTCCTATTGTCAATGAAAATGATACCGTTTCCACTTACGAAATGCAGTTTGGAGACAACGATACATTGTCGGCCCTGGTAGCCTCTCTGGTGGGCGCGGATCTTTTGATTCTTTTGTCGGACATTGACGGGCTGTTTACAGACGATCCCCGCAAGAATCCCAATGCAGAGCTGATCCGGGTGGTGGATCGGCTGGATGAGGAAATTATCTCCATGGCAAAAGGAACTACGGGAAGCGACGTGGGAACCGGCGGAATGGAAACAAAACTGACAGCGGCAAGGATTGCAACCCTTTCCGGCGCGGATATGATTATTGCAAATGGAAAAGATGTGGGCGTTCTCCATGAGATTTTCCAGGGGGAATTTGTGGGAACGCTGTTTTTGGAGCATCGGGATGAAGATTTTTACATTGCTGACTTTATAGAAAAAGGTCTGGAATAAAGGAGAACAGTATGAATCAGAGTAAAATAGACAGAATTAATGCGCTGGCAAGGAAGTCCAGGGCGGAGGGACTGACGGAGGAGGAACGGAAAGAACAGGAGCTTCTGCGGAAGGAATATATTGCAAATGTCAGAAGAAATCTGCGGGCGCAGCTTGACAGCATTGATGTGGTGAATCCTGACGGCACCACGGAAAATCTGGGTGAAAAATATGGAAAAAAAGAAGCGAATTAAAAACAGCCGCCCGGCAGGAGGTGCGTATGGAAACTAAGGATCAAATCAGAGCAGCTTTCAAAGGGAACAGGGATAATCTGTCCTGGACACAGGCCCGGAGATTATCAATGGAAATCTGCAGGAATATAGAACTGCATCCCTGGTTTCTGCAGGCGGATACCGTCTGCCTGTATTATCCTCTGGGAAAGGAAGTGAATCTTCTTCCGTTGGCGGAGACAGCCTGGAGAATGGGCAAAAAAACTGCATTTCCCAGAGTAACAGGAAGGGAAATGCAGTTTTTTCAGGCAAAGTCTTTTGCTGAATTTAAAGAGGGCAGTTTTCATGTGATGGAGCCTGTGGGGAACAGGGAGCTCTATCAGGAGGACGCCCTGGTACTGGCGCCGGGACTGGGCTTTGACAGACAGGGCGCCCGCATTGGTTACGGCGGCGGTTATTATGACAGGTATTTTGCCGGGCATCCCCACCGCTATAAACTGGGGGCGGCCTATGCCTTTCAGCTGGTGGAAACTCTCTGTTTAGAGGAGCATGATGTCAGGATGGACGGGGTTGCTTCGGAAACAGGAGTTATGGAGTTTTTACTGTAAGTAACCGTCTTTTACAATGTCTGCCACTGTCTCCGTGGGAATTTCGAAGGTGACAACTCCCATGAAACCGGGAGCCACTTCGTATTCATCGAAAACGATGTTCAGTTTTCCGGCTTCATTGATAAAGAAGTTTACAGAGTCGGACAATTCCGTAAAATTCCATTCAGACACGTCGCTGTCCAGCCAGTAAGTGACGGTTTTATCCTGGGCCATCTGTTCTTTCATCTGTTTTTTGATATTTTCTGTAATGGGCGTTTTGTAATCTGCTCCCTCCTGGAACAAATCTTTCAGTGTTGTCAGTTCGCCGGTCTGCTTGTCGATGTGGTAAATTTTTTCCATCTGCACAGCCCCTGCCATGGTAATGGTCTGGTGAAAACGAATGGAAAATAATTTATCGCTGTCGGTTACCACCTCGTAGTCTAAGTCTACCGCCTGGGTGCCCTCTGTGCCGGCGGCTTTCAGATCAGCTTCGTATGCGGCTATGATTTCATTGGTGTAGGCTTCGATCTGATCATTGAGTTTCTGGGTGGAATCTTCCATTAAATTTCCTTTACTGTCTTTAACCTCCATCTCTGGAACTTTGATATCGGCTTCCATCCTGTTTTCCTGGTGTTTGTATTCCCGGAAAGTGACGATTTTTACGATGGCGCCCAGAACCGGAATTTGTTCCATGGCATAGGCAATGGAAGCGTTGGAGTTGACAAGTACGGTGAGAATCAGCATGGCGGCGGCAATGGAAGAGGCTCCTCTGACAATCCAGATGGAAAAAGCAGAGGATTTCTGTTTCCCTTCTTTGGGCAGGCCAGTGACGGCGTTCGGGGATTTCTGTTTCCTTTCTTTGGGCAGGCCAGTGACGGCGTTCGAGGATTTCAGGAATCTCCGGTTCGGCAGTTTTGCAGGGGAGGAGGTTTGCGCCAGCTCGGTTTTGGCTTTTGCAATGGAAAGCTCCACGTTTTGCCTCAGGGCCTCCGGGATGGGGATGTTCTTATAATCTTGTTTGATGTGGTTTAAATTATGATTCATGGCAGAGTTCTCCTTCCGTCAATTTGATTCTCAGTTTTCCAAGGCTGCGGTACAGAATGCTTTTGGTGGTATTGAGATTTTCTTCCAATACATCTGCGATTTCCTGCAGCTTTCGTTCTTCGAAATAACGCAGCACAATGACAGCCCGTTCCTTTTCATTCAGAATGTCTAAAGCGTCAATGGTGTCGAAGTCCAGGTAAATGTCCTCTGTTCCGTACTCCGGCGTTTCATCGAAAGAAACTTCTTTTTGATTCCGGCGCAGAAGCTCCAGGGAAGTGTTGATTACAATGCGCCAAATCCAGGTTCTGATAAAAGCAGCATTCTTGACAGAACTGGAATTTTTAATGGCTCTGTAAGAGCTTTCCTGTACGATGTCCATAGCGTCGGCTTCATTTTTTACATAGGTGAACGCCAGACGGTACAGGGAGTCGTAGGAGGACAGAAGCTCCTGCTCCACCAATTGCTGCATCTTTTGTGAATTCATTTTGAAATCTCCTTTCCGGTTACTGTTTATTAGATGAAAGAGCGCGGGAAAAAGTTTCAAAAGTTTCCCATAAAGTGTAAAGAACCCTCAAAAATTAATGACAAATATACTGGAACTTGTTATACTGTTACCATATCTGAACAGAAACAGCAACACCGAAATGGAGGAAAAAATATGAACCTTACGTTGGAACAGATTGGCGAAAAGGCAAAAAAGGCGGAAGTAACCTTGCGTACCTTGTCGGCCAATCAGAAAAATAAAGTCCTGACCACTTCAGCGGATTATTTGATGGCAAATATGAAAATGCTGTTGGAAGCCAATCACTCAGATGTGGAACGGGCCAAAGAGAATGGCATGGCTCCAGCCCTGGTGGACCGGCTGCTTCTGACAGAGGCCAGGATTGCCCAGATGGCAGAGGGACTCAGACAGATTGCAGCTCTGGAAGATCCCATTGGAGAGGTGCTTTCCATGAAGCAGAGGCCCAACGGACTTCTGATTGGGCAGAAACGTGTGCCTTTGGGCGTGATCGGCATTATCTATGAGTCCAGGCCCAACGTGACGGCAGACGCCTTCGGACTGTGCTTCAAAGCCGGAAATGTGGTGATTCTCCGGGGCGGAAAGGATGCCATTCATTCCAACAATGCCATTACCATGACTTTACAGGAGGCATTGGCCAGGTGTGAATTGCCCTCAGATGCCATTCAGCTGATTACAGATACCAGTCATGAGACTGCGGCTGAATTTATGAAGCTGAACAAGTACGTGGATGTATTGATTCCCCGGGGCGGCGCAGGCCTGATCCGCACTGTGGTAAAGCAGGCCACCGTGCCTGTCATTGAAACGGGAACCGGCAACTGTCATATCTATGTGGATGAAAGCGCAGATCCTGCCATGGCTCTTGATATTATTTTTAATGCGAAAACCCAGAGAATCGGCGTCTGCAATGCCTGTGAATCCCTGGTAGTCCATGAAAAAATAAAAGATGTTCTGCTGCCCCTTCTGGCAAAGCGGCTGTCAGAAAAGCAGGTGGAGCTTCGGGGAGACGAAGCGAGCCGGAACGCATGCAGCAGCATTCTGCCTGCAAAGGAAGAGGACTGGGGTATGGAATACCTGGACTATATTCTGTCCGTCAAAACCGTATCTTCCATTGAGGAGGCAATCGCCCACATCAACAAATACAATACCGGCCATTCTGAGGCCATTATCACAAAAGATTATGACAATTCCAGGAAATTTCTGGATGAAATTGATGCGGCGGCAGTATATGTGAACGCTTCTACCCGGTTTACAGACGGCTTTGAATTCGGGTTCGGCGGAGAAATCGGCATCAGCACCCAGAAGCTTCATGCAAGAGGGCCCATGGGCCTGAAGGAGCTGACAAGTACAAAATACATAATATATGGAAACGGTCAGGTCAGGCCGTAGATCATAAAAGGAGACAAAAATAAAATGACAGCAATCATTGAAATACTGTCGGAATCCCAAATCAGCCGTGAGCTGTTTTGCCATTTTAACCGTCATCAGGAGGTGACGCGCTGTTGGCGGAAGGAAGCAGGCAGTTGGAAATTAAAGGATATTTCCTTTGTGGAGGAATGGAAAGAAGCGGAATATGAATTTCTGGTAAAATGCCTGAAAAATACCATCCATACAGGCGGTTTTGTATTCGGCTGTTTTGAGGAAGGAAAGTTAAAAGGATTTACCTCTGTGGAACCAAAACGTTTCGGCTCCACAAAGCAGTATGTGCAGCTTTCCTGCATTCATGTGTCCTGTGAATGCAGGGGGAAAGGCTATGGAAAACAGCTGTTTGAGCGGGCAATTCTTGCGGCAAGAAAGCTGGAAGCGGAAAAACTGTACATATCGGCGCATTCTTCAGAAGAAACCCAGGCATTTTATCATGCCCTTGGGTGTGTGGAAGCAGCGGAATATGACGAAAAACTGTATGCGGCGGAGCCTTGTGACTGTCAGTTGGAGTATGTGCTGTGAAAGAACGATGATATGCGTTGGAACTGAAAGGAGATTCCTGTATTATGTAAGCATTGGATTCAAAAGCTGCAAAAAATACAATATCTGTACAGAAGATGGCAGATATCCGGCAGCAATGATGGTAAAAGAATTGATTCCGCATACATTAGACGATGGGAGAGAAAAAATACTGTCCAAGCCAGGAAGAGTTCTATATTATGAGCCATTCTTTTCTGGACTCATAGGGAATGAGGAAAAGAATGGCTCCGTCGTGTGTTACGTCAAAGCGTTTTTTGCTTCTCATATATGTGTTACGTCAAAGTGATTTTCTGTTTCTCATATGTGCTTGCCGGCAAGCACTTCTTTGTAATCTTTATAGTTTTCCTCCAAGAGTGCGGGAGTGTCCAGGCCGTAGGGGCAGTGGGCCCTGCACTGGCCGCAGTGGATACAGTTCTCGATTTTTTTCATCTTTTCCTGTACCTGGGGCGTAAGCTGCAGTTCGGCGGGGGAACGGCGCAGAAGCAGCGACATCCGGGCGCAGTTGTTGATTTCAATTCCGGCAGGACAGGTGGGAACGCAGTAGCCGCAGCCCCGGCAGAAGTTTCCGGCAAGCTGTTCTCTGTCTCTTAAGATCAGGTCGGAAAGTTCCTGCGTCATAACAGGAGGATGGTCAATATAGCTTAAAAATTCGTCCAGTTCTGATTCCTTCTGAACACCCCAGATAGGCAATACATTGTCGTACTGCGCCTGAAATGCGTAGGCAGCGGCAGAATTGGTGATCAGTCCGCCGGACAGTGCTTTCATGGAAATAAAGCCCATGTTTTCCTGTTTGCAGCGGTTGACGATTTCGATGTCTTTATCGGTGGCAAGGTAGCAGAAGGGGAACTGCAGAGTTTCATACAGTCCGCTGTCAATGGCTTCATGGGCGATTTTCAGCCTGTGGTTGGTGATGCCGATGTGACGGACTTTCCCCTGCCTTCTGGCTTCTTCCATGGCTTCATACAGTCCGGTTCCATCTCCCGGCTTGGGACAGAAAGAGGGATTGTGGAACTGGTAGAGATCAATGTAGTCTGTTTTCAAAAGCCCCAGGCTGGTATCCAGATCTTTCCAGAATTCTTCCGCATTCTGCGCTCCGGTTTTGGTGGCTATGTAGATGCTGCTTCGGACAGAGGAGAGGGCTTTTCCGATTTTGGCTTCGCTGTCGGTGTAGAACCGTGCTGTATCAAAGAAGCGGATGCCGGCATCATATGCTTTTTTCAGCAGTGTTCCGGCGTCTTCTGTGGAAATACGCTGAATGGGGAGGGCGCCGAAGCCATTTTTATTGACGGTAATTCCTGTTTTTCCAAGGGTGACGGTTGTGTTCATGATTTTCTTACCTTTCTGTAATTGATATAGTGGTTATGAGGTTACTCCTGAATTGCTGCATGTAATGGTTATATTGGCTTTAAAATATTTATTGTTCCTCTACCTCTAGGGATTCTTCTATATAAATGACATTCAGTTCCCTTGGTTTTATATAACTAAAGTAAAAGCAGCCGACGGAAGCGGTAAACAGAAGTATCAGGATGAACCATCCAAATTTAGTAAAAAAATTCTTTCTGGTTGTATAGGCAGTGATTTCTTCCGTCGGAACACTGTCCAGATAAAGCTGGGCCAGTTCTGCGGGAGTACCAAAGTAGCCGGTAATTTCATCATATCCCGCAGAATTGTTTTCCAGAAGAAACTGCCGGATATCTTTTTCCATGTTTGCTGTAAAGTTGCTGCGGTAATTGCGGGGACATGTCAATAAACGTCTGGCGTTTTTTATGCAGCGTCTGACTGGTTTGCTGAAATTGCTGTTCATAATCATTCATCTCTCCTTATATAAATCATTTCATCAAGATCAAGCATAAGATTGGCGGCAGTAGTAATTTCCCGGTATTTTCGTTTGATTTTAACCAGGTGTTCCCGTCCGCTTTCTGTGATATGAAAATAAATCCGTGTCCGATTGTTGGCTACGGCGGTGCTTTCTTCGTCAATGCAGCCGGCATTTTTCAGCCGGTAGATATAAGGATAGAGAGATTTGTAGGAAAAAGAACCGTTGCTGATACGGCTGATTTCCTGCATAATCTCGTAAGTATACATGGGTTTTTGTTTTAGAAGGAATAGAACCAGCATTTCGCCCAAGCAGTTTTGCAGACTTTCAGCAAAGCTCTCTTCTTTTCCAGTTATTTTGAGTTTTCTGCTCATAATGCTCTCCCGGCTATGCGTACAGTTGGGGGGTGCAAAGCCTTTTTAGCGGCAGCCCGACAATAATTTATTTCAGGACAGTTTTTTATAATTGTAAATATCATACTACGGGCAGTTTTAAATGTAAATAGTTTATAAAAAAAGTATTTAAAGAAAAGAAAAGGTATTTTAGTGAGAACAGATATTTTTTTAAATTAGATGTAAACTATATGAAAAAACGGACGATATTAATGGGAAAAAGAAATTGGGATAGAAATTAGTGTATAGGGTGGTGTGATATATATATTTTTTATATAAAGTATATAGAGAATATGAAGAGAAAGGGGGGACAATGGAGAAGAATCATTAGGCATACCGATAAGAAGCGTAAAGAAAGGAAGAAAGAAGTTATGAGGATGAAACATAGTGTACAACTATAACGAATAAATCGGATTTATTTAGATTGGGAATGAAAAGTGGAACCCTTAATGATCCGAAGGAAGAGCATTGGTATACGGTGGACTTGAAAGCGGGAACCAGATATTTTGTGGATATCAGGAATGTAGGGAAAACAAATTGCTATATTGAGTTGTCTTATATTCTAAATGGTGAAACAAAGTATTTTTATACGACAAATCCTGAACGAAAAGAAGTGTATCATTTAAAGCCAGAAAAATATTTATACATGACAGCACCGGTGACTGGTAAATATTATATAAAGATCGCCAGCAGTGACAATTGGGAATATTCCCCCTCATTTACAAAGAACTATTTCTTCTATGTAGGACCAGCAAAGCAAACTTATTCAGTATCTGGATATCCAATTGGAGGAGCAAGTATTTTTGGAAGTGATAAAAAAAGTCTTTCTTTGGATTTATTTGGGGTTGTACCCGAGAGTGCAACAATCGTAAATTTATCTATTAATGATACATTTCCACAAGGAAGCCCCTGTACTGATATAGAGAAAAGCATGCGTTATTTTGGAGGAAAGACCTATTCTAATATTGGAGGTTCCAGTGAGATCTATGGTATGAGCGGTGTTAATTTGAGACAATCATGGAATATTTATGTTAAATGTGGACAGGGTGGGCATATTACACAATGGATTGGTAGATTGAACTGCAAATTTAATTGTACAATGGCACCTTACCCAGGAAATGAATTGAATTTGTAGGTAAAGAAGAATAGGAAGCCGTAAGAAGTTGCCCGGAAAGAATGGTTTACCATCCTTACGATGAAAATCTTCGGCTTCCATAGGTGAGAGCGGCCATGTGGCCTGTACTCACAACAGGCCTGGTATGATGGAAGTTTACTGTGAACTTTTCATTGTCATATAATAAGTTCTGAGTAAATTACATTTTCCGGCAGCCTCATGGTAAGGAAGGAGAAAAAAATGGGTGTAACAGGAATCGGGACAGTTCAGACTTATCGATATAATTTTAAGACAGGGAAACTCTCGGCTAAAGACGGTTCAGAAAATGAATTTATTTCTTTTTTAACGAAGGGCATTCCGGTGGTTCTTCCAAAACATTAAACGGGTTTGATTGGCAGGTAAGAGGTGGGATAAGATTTTTGATCGAAGATGAGTTTAAACTTGCAAAAATCAGTGGTAATGATCTTCCGGCATGGTATGATCCAAATATAGAAGAATATGGATTCCCTGATTCATTTTGCAGATCAGCAAAGTTTTATGGTATTCGAAATGAATGCAACAGTTGCATTAAGGCTGCTTCGGGAGTTGGGAGTGGATACCAGTAGAGAATTCAACATCAATGGAACAAGGTGTATAGTGGAAGGCGGAGAGATCTATGAGGCGGGAAATACCAGTGTAGTTCCAAGCGGTATTCACCGCAAGGCATTGGAAAGATATGAAGAGCTGCTTGCAAAGCCGCTTTCAGAGAAAATGAGGTATCATACAACAGCATAAGGGATATTTATGATTGGAGGTTATTATGAAAAAAAGATTTTTCTCAGCAGTAGGCTTGATTGGATGCTTTGTGTTAATTAGCATTACTGCACAGTCTGGCCGAAAAAGTTTTTACGAAAGTCAGGAAAATACAGTGCCAGTAAATGAAAGTCCGTCAGAACATGTATTTCAAGAATCTGCAGGACAACAGATAGATTTTAGCTCAAATTCTAAATCAAATGAAATTATTCTTTATGAGGGCGAAGGAGAGCGAGATGTAGAATTTTGCGAAGAACAGCCAAATTCAGCACCGATATCTGAGACGAAGTTACATAATGATACGGGGCATGAATATATAAAATAGTAGTAAGTCTTGAGTATTATGTTAAAATTGGAAAATCAATTTGATTATTTAGAGCCGTCTCTTGAAATATAAAAATGTCCAGGAGGCGGCTTTATATCGTTCCGGCGGTTAAATATCGAAAGATTTTAGCCGCCGATGTAAGAATTGCCCGACAGAAAAGAATTGTGAAATAAACAAGCATAGAGTATAATATGGAAAAGAGATAAAACGGAGGCGGCAGAGATGAAAAAAGCGTTACCTGTCGGTGTTGAAAATTTTGAGGATATGGTGAAATCGGGTTATTACTATGTCGATAAAACAATGCTGATAAAAGAATTAATGGATTTAAAAGGAAAAGTAAATTTGTTTACGCGTCCGAGAAGATTTGGGAAAACCCTGAACTTGAGTATGCTCCGATATTTTTTTGAAGATACAGGGGATGTAGACAAGAATGAACAGTATCAAACGCTTTTTCAGGGAATGAAGATTATGGAGGCGGGGGAGAATTGCACAAATCAGATGGGAATGTATCCTGTGTTTGAATTGACATTGAAATCGGCAAAGCAGGAAGAATACGATACAGCTTATTATATGATACAAACTGCGCTCAGCACAGAATTTGAAAGGCACAGAAAACTTGTGGAAGGAGGGAAAGCATGTCTTTCCCTAAGAGAATATGAGCAGTACACCGCTATCGCAGAAGGGAAGGCGGAGGAAAAAGCGGTAAGAAATGCGCTGCAGTTATTCTGTCAGTGTATGCATAAGATTACCGGTAAGAATACGGTTATTCTGATTGATGAATATGATGTGCCGTTGGAAAATGCATATTTCAGAGGTTTTTATGGAAGGATGGCAGGCTTTATCCGTTCCTTGTTTGAAGCGGCTTTGAAAACCAATCAATATTTACAGTTTGCTGTGATTACCGGGTGTCTGCGGATTTCAAAGGAAAGTATATTTACCGGACTGAACCACCTGAATATTGTTTCTGTGCTTGATAAAAAATACAGTGAGCATTTTGGGTTTACAGAACAGGAAGTTTTTCAGATGATGGCTTATTATGAAGTGGAAAGCCGTTTTTCTACAATGAAAGAATGGTATGATGGGTACTTGTTTGGGGATACGGAAGTTTACAATCCATGGAGTGTGATTAAGTTTTTATATGATTTATATTCGGATACAGATGCATTTCCTCATCCGTATTGGATTAATACCAGTTCCAATGATATTATTAAGGATTTGGTTGCCAGGGCGGACAGGGAGACAAAAGTACAGATTGAGACGCTTTTAGATGGAGGAACGTTAGACATCCAGGTGCATGAAGAGGTTACCTATGGAGACATGTGCGATAATGGTGAAAACTTATGGAATTTTCTTTATTTTACAGGATATCTGACGAAGGAGAGCGAGTATTTTAAAGAATCTTTCATTTTTCTGCGTGTCCGGATTCCCAATATAGAAGTGAAAACAATTTATCAGAATACCATTTTAAATTGGATGAAAGCCATGATAAAGAAAGAGGATTTTCATGATTTGTACCATGCAATGGAAGAGGGAAATGCCCGGAGAATGACAGAGATATTAAATGGACAGCTTTTCCACACTATCAGCTTCTACGACAGCGCGGAAAACTTTTATCATGGCTTTTTGACAGGAATATTAAGCCAGAGTCAGAATTATCTGGTGAAGTCCAACCGTGAATCAGGAAACGGACGTTCAGATATTATGGTGAAGAGCCCTTCGCTGCGGGGCAGGTCGTTTATTCTGGAAATCAAGGTTTCAGACACGATTGATGAGTTGGAAAGAGATGCAGAGCAGGCGCTTAAGCAGATCTATGAGAAAAAATACATGGAAGAGCTGCGTACGGAAGGATACCGGAGCATTGATTGTTATGGCATATCATTTTTCCGGAAAGACTGCGAAGTTCAGTTTGGAGAATAAAAAGGATAGATACTTCTGTATTTTGGGGCGTGTCAGCGCATAACGGGAAAGGAGCATTAAATGGGTATGTCAGGAACGAAAACAGGGAAGAGGAAAAAGAAATTTGTCCTGATGGCAGCGGCAGCAGTAATTCTTATAGTGATGCTTTGGATTGTTTTCTTTGTGTACAGAACAGGCAGTGAGGCATCGGCAGCGGAGCTTTCTTTTACAGAAATGAAACTGACAGATACGGGCTTTACTGCTAAAGCTGAATTTATGTCCAGCGGCAAGAGCTTCTGGAAATACAGTTACACCATAGAGGAAGGGGTTTTATATCTTACGGTCTATGGCGGACTGGCAGGCGGCAGGTATTCGGAAGGCAGTTTTGCCGTTGATATTCAGGATGATTTGAAAAATGTCTCCGCAGTCTGTCTCAAAGGCTGTGATGATACGGCGGTTTTGTATACCCGCTGAAATCTGCAGCAGTTTATTGTTTGAAAAAGATAAGGGATTATCAAAAATAGGAATAAACCGGCTTCAATGGGAAATGTTATAGGTATTACTCCGGCGGTTAAATATCACAGTATCTTACTTGTCCAAACCTTCATCTACTGCGACATTTAACCGCCGGAGTAATAAAAAACACTGGAGGCGGAACATGGAATCCATTTGGAAAAAAACGTGTGACAGCGAGAAACGTCCTGCTTTGAAAGACCATATCCAGGCGGAGGCAGTTGTGATCGGCGCAGGCATGACAGGAATTCTGACTGCATGGCAGTTAGAGCAGGCCGGGGTGCGGACAGTTGTCCTGGAAGCAGACAGGATTGGCAGCGGACAGACCGGGAATACCACAGCGAAGATTACCTTGCAGCATGGAATGTTTTGCAGCGCATTGATTGAGAAAAAAGGAGAAGAAACAGCCAGAAAATATGTGCAGGCCAACCAGGCTGCCGTGGAGGAATACAAAAGGATTGTCCGAGAAGAAAAAATCGACTGCGATTTGACAGAAAGAGATGCCTGTGTTTATTCCGGAGACAGGGAAAAATTAAGACGGGAGACAGAAGCGGCCCGCAAGCTTGGAATAGAAGCGTTCCTGAAAGAGCAGATCGAGCTTCCGGTTTCCTGTGCAGGCGCCGTGTGTGTTCCGGGTCAGGTCCAGTTTCATCCCCTGAAATTTGTCAGAGCATTGTCAGAGTGCCTGAACGTATATGAGGATACCAGGGTAACAGAGGTGGAGCCGAATCTGGTAACAACGGCCTGCGGCAGCGTACATGCAGGCAAGATTGTTTTTGCCTCGCATTTTCCGTTTGTTAATTTTCCCGGGATGTACTTTGCCAGAATGCATCAGGAACGCTCCTATGTGATTGCTCTGGAGCATGCAGGAGAACTTCACGGCATGTATATCGGAGATGGGAAGGATACACTTTCTTTCCGGCAATACGGCCCCTATCTGCTGCTTGGCGGACAGGCCCACCGAACCGGGGAGAACCGGGAAGGCGGATGCTATGACAGACTGAAGGAGGCGGCAAAACAAATGTATCCTGAGAGCCGCCCGGCGGCCTGCTGGTCTGCCCAGGACTGCATGACCAGTGACGGTCTCCCGTTTATCGGGGGCTATGCTGCCGACTGTCCGGACTGGTATGTGGCTGCGGGATTTCAGAAATGGGGGATGAGTTTTGCCATGGTATCGGCCATGCTGCTGAAAGATCTGATCTGCGGAAATGAAAATCCATGTGCAGAAGTATTTGCGCCGTCCAGGTTTTCTTCCGGGGAAATTCCCCAGCTGATGAAGGAAGGGGGAAAGGCTGTAAAAGGCTTGACGAAACGATTTTTTCATCTTCCTGCAGAGACGGATGCGTCGCTGAAAAGAGGGCATGGAGCGGTGGTGGAAACGCCCCAGGGAAAAGCAGGCGTGTATAAGACGGAAGAGGGTAACATCTGTCAGGTGGATATTGTCTGCCCGCACATGGGTTGCGAACTGGCATGGAACCCGGAAGAGCGTTCCTGGGACTGTCCCTGCCACGGCTCCCGGTTTGACTATGAAGGGAATCTGCTGGACGGGCCTGCCCAGGAGGGAATTTGGCAGAAATCAACGGATATTTCATGATATGCGGCGGCCGCATCAGAATCGAATTTTTTCGAAAAACAAAAATATCAGGGACGCATATATTAATAGAAAAAGAGAATCATATGGACAGAGTAAGAAAAATTATCAACGTCGGTCAGGCCCATGAGAAAGGCTATTTTGGGGAAGAAATTGGTGTGGCAATCCTGGACACCGGAATTTATCTCCATTCCGATTTTGAACATAGGATTGTCTGTTTTCAGGATTATGTAAGAGGAAGGATGTCCCCCTATGACGACAACGGCCATGGGACGCATATTGCCGGAATCATCGGCGGCAGCGGCGGGGCGTCCCGGGGAAAATATATGGGGATTGCGCCCCGCTGTCATCTGATTATTATGAAAATATTGGATTATAAAGGAAACGGCAACACAGAACAGGTGGTAGAGGCAATTGACTGGCTGGTTCAGCAGAGAAATGTTTACCGGATACGGATTGTGAATATATCGATCGGAATGGTGCTTCATGCAAAGAGCAGGGAGCGGGCAAGGCTTTTGCAGGCCGTGGAATACGCCTGGGACAATGATCTGGTGGTGGTGGCAGCGGCGGGAAATAACGGCCCCGGGGAAAACAGCATTACGGTGCCCGGAATCTGCCGGAAAATCATAACCGCCGGCTGCTATGACGATACCAGAGAGCAGATTGGAAGGTCTATGTTAAAGCCGGATTATTCCGGTCAGGGCCCCACGGATCATTGCGTGGTGAAACCGGAGCTGGTGCTGCCGGGAACCAATGTCACAAGCTGCGGCGTATATCCAAGCCTGTATACGCAAAAAAGCGGCACTTCCATGGCGGCGCCTATGGTGAGCGGGAGCATCGCCCTTTTGCTGAGTAAATACCCCCATTTTTTACCGGCGGATGTAAAGCTGCGATTCTATCAGCGGACGGTGGATTTGGGCCTGCCTCTGTCAAAACAGGGATGGGGAATGGTAGACATTGGAAGATTATTGTGATAAAATGTCACCAGCGCATAAAAGCGTCAGGGAATGTTCTGAAACTGAAAGGCATTGCCTGGGGGGGAGGCACTTTGCGCAAGAGGTGATTGGATGAAGAAAATAAAGAAATTTTTGTTGGGAAGGGCAACAATTGTGGCTTTTGCCATACTGATTCAGTTGTGTTGGCTGCTGTCGTTTTTATATGATTTTCAGGCCCGTTTCACATTTTTTAACACGGTGATTGATCTGGTGGCAGTTTTTGTGGTGCTGTTGATTGTCAATAAAAGGAGCAACCTTTCTTATAAACTGGCCTGGAGCGTTGTGATACTGGCAGTTCCCATTGTGGGGCTTTTGATTTATTTTATTTTCGGGCGGTCAGAGCTGACAAGGCCGACCAGGAAAAGGATGGAAGCCATTAACTTTGAGATGGAACAGGAGCTGCCAGAGCATTCCCAGATACAGATGGAACTGATGGAGAAGGATATGTCTGTTTACTGCCAGTCAAAGTATGTCAGGGACTGGGCAGGTTTCCCGGTATATAAGAATACAGAAACAAAATATTATCCCTGCGGAGAAAAAATGTTTCCGGATATGCTGGCGGCCCTTGAGGAAGCGGAGCATTTTATTTTCATGGAATATTTTATCGTGGAAGAAGGCTATATGTTTGGGAAAATCCTGGAGATTTTAAAACGCAAGGCCAACCAGGGCGTAGACGTGCGTTTTATTTACGATGATTTCGGATGCGTCACCACGCTTCCGGCGAAATATTACCGGAGAATGCAGGAATGGGGCATTCAGTGCGTCCGGTTTAATCCTCTGTATCCCGTTATGTCCGTGATTATGAATAACCGGGATCACAGGAAAATTCTGGTGGTGGACGGCAAGGTGGGATTTACCGGGGGAATTAATCTGGCGGATGAATATGTGAATCAGGTGAAACGGTTCGGATACTGGAAGGATACCGCCATCCGTCTGGAAGGGGAGGCAGTCTGGAGTTTTACCCTTATGTTTCTGGAAATGTGGGATTATATTACAAAGAGCCAGGAGGCGGATTTGGAAAAATTCCGGCCTGCCCGCTATCAGACCAGAGAATTTCACACAGACGGATACGTGCAGCCTTATACGGACAGTCCTCTGGATCATGAAAACGTGGGAGAAAATATCTATATGAATATTATTAACCGCGCCCGGAACTATGTATATATTTTTACTCCCTACCTGATTCCGGATGATGAGATTTTAAAGGCTCTGCAGAATGCAGCCAAAAGCGGCGTGGATGTGAGGATTATAATGCCGGGAATTCCGGATAAGCAGATTATCTACTGGATTTCCCAGTCCTATTATGAGCCGCTTTTGGAATGCGGGGTAAGGATTTACCAGTTTAATCCCGGATTTCTCCATGCAAAATGTTTTGTGTGCGACGATGAGGTGGCCGTTGTGGGAAGCGTGAATCTGGATTACCGCAGCCTGTATCTGCATTTTGAGTGCGGCGTCTGGATGTACTGCTCCAGGGCGGTTATGCAGGTCAAGGCGGACGTGCTGAATACCCTGGAACAGTCGGAGGAAATCAATATGGAATTTTGCAGGAAGCGTCCGGCGGCAATCCGCACGCTGCAGAGCGTTCTGCGGCTGTTTGCGCCGCTTCTGTAGAATGTTATATAATTGGTTTCGTCCGCAAAGGGGGCCTGGGAATCGTTGGTCTGTTTGTTTTAACAGAATTAGCAGAACAGAAATTGTCCCAGTGTTTTCAGGAAGTAGTCTTTGAATAATGCTTTTTCCACATCCGCTTCAAACAGAATATCCACGGAGCCGATTTCTTTTCCGTTTAATTTGTAGACGGCTTTACCGGCGCTCTGGCCTTTTTTGACAGGCGCATCGGCAGATTTGGGAAGCTCCAGCTCTTTGGTGACGGAGGACAAATCGGAACCTGCCACGTCCAGATAGGAGAATCCGGATGCATAGGCCAGGGGGGAACTGTCCGCTACGCCGCCTTTGATGGCCAGGCTGGGAAGTTTATCCGTATTTTCATCCTGGTAGACCTGACATTTTCCGAATCCATAGTTCAGAAGCGTAGTGGCGTCTTTGAAACGGATTTTGTGATCCGGAGCGGCCATAATTACGGCAATCAGCTCCAGGCCGTCTTTTTCGGCAGTGGCGGACACGCAGAATTTTGCCTGGGAGGTGGAGCCTGTTTTTAAGCCGGTAGCATAGGGATACTGGCGGATCAGTTTGTTCGTGTTGGTAAGGCCGAATTCAGAGGAGCCCTTTCTGGTTACATGGGTGATATTTTCCATCCAGATGGTGCAGTACTCATGTATCTTCGGATATTTGGTAATCAGCTCCCGGGACATCAGGGCCACGTCATAGGCGGTGGTCATGTGGCCGTCCACGTCAAGGCCGCAGCAGTTTACAAAATTGGTGTCTTTCATGCCCAGGTCTTTGGCCCGCTGATTCATGCGGCTGACAAATTCCTGCTCGCTGCCCCAGATGTGTTCTGCCATGGCTACACATGTGGCATATACACATAGTAGACAAGCAGGAATCCTTGTAGAATGTACACTTCCAAGAAAACTAAATATTCGGACACATACATAAGTCCATTATCAGTTATATTTCTATGATTGATAGTGGGCTTATTTAGTGCCTGAAAACATAATCTAACCACTTAAAAACATCAAATGCCAGATACAATTCAATCCCTAAAATGTCTCTATGAGCCGTACAGAGCTTCATAAGGGCATTCCAATAACCAATTAACAGCAATCTTGAAACTATGATTTCATTGCACAATCAACCCAACCATCAAAACATAATTCCAAAATCACAAAACCGAACCAATAATCAAAAATTAAAAATGAATCATCAAAACAAAAATTCCAAAATCAAAACCATAAAC
>NZ_JBQIOP010000019.1:0-75266 GCF_056822245.1 Petralouisia sp.
CAGCCATAGGCTCACACCTCCTTATCGTTCCAAATCTTTGTTTTTCTGCTTCCTGTCGTATTCCCCGCACCGTTCAGCGATTTCGGAATACATCTTTTCCCGCATCTCACGCTTATAGGCTCGGTATTCCTTTGCCTTTTCCGTGGGCTTGTACCAGACGCTTTTCTGGTCAGCTTCATCCATCTGCCCATAGCGGTCGTCTATCTTATCCATATATTTCTGATAGACGGCACGGGCGGCGGGTGTATCCTTTGCGTATCGGTAGCGTTCACGGCTTCTATGTGAGCCACGCAGCTCAGCATACTCGTAGAGCATACGGATAACCTCACGATCAAGCCCTTTCTGTCCCTCGACAGCATAGATTTCCGACAAGCTCTTGCACCTCCATGAATGATACGGCGAGGTATCGTTGGAGCTGTGAGAGGACAAGTAAACACCGTCTTTCTTTACCGTGATGCGGTTGATAAGCTCTGTACTCAATCCCTATCACCGCCCGATAAAACAATCTGTTCCATAAAAATATCAATCCTCCTGTTACCCATGCCCCACCTTTAGGCAGGGGCATAGCTGATTTTGTTTCGTTCCATCCTCCCTGCAAACTCCTGAACGGCATACTTTACGCCGTCAATCTCTGCATGGGTTTCGTCCAGATAACGGCAGACGGCAAAATAATCCTCCCCGTTCCCGTAAAGCATACGGATGATACCGCCATCGGGAACAGAGAAAAGTGCCTTTCCTACGCTGTCCGTCATGCAGATTTTCCGTCCTCCGCTCATTCCGTGCCGCCTCCCAGAAAAGAAATGACCTTGTTCCCTTTGATGCTCTTTTGCAGCTCATTGATGAGCGTAATGTCCGCAACCGTGATTCCCTGCATGGAGAGGATGTCGTCCATCGTCATGGCGGCAATCGCCTTTTCCTCGGTAAAGCCTGCTTCAAAAATCTTATTCAAAACCTTAACCGCTTTCTGGTTTACAGCCATTCCATATCCCTCCTATCGCTCATACTCTTTCTTTTTCGGGGCTTTCGCCGCCTGCACATCTTCTGGCTTCGGCTCATAGGTGTGTCCGTTCCTCTCCATACGCTCGGCAAACTCGCAGATGTGGTAAAGGCTGCTGCCCACCTCGGTATGGTACTCGTCAATGAAACGGCAGCTCTTTTCCGCCTTTTCTCCCCAATCATAAGTGATGGTGATTTTCCCGCCGTCTGGGATGCGGAACTTCTCTTTATAATGTGGGTCAATAAAACGGATTCCCTGTTCTGCTTTTGCCATATGCTTATCAAGCCATTCTTTTACATAGCAGTAACAGTAAAAGTTATAATCGCCCTTTGTCGGGTTGCAGCGGAGCAGAAAAGCGTGTTTCTCCGTATCCACACGGAATCCGTACTCGGTACAGTAATTCCCTTTGAACGCACTTTCGGGGAATTTTTTTACATATGCACCCATATCATAGCGGTTATGCAAAAGTCCCTTATCCTCACGCAAATCATTGATTACATCATCAAACTCCGACTTAAATTCATCAGTTTTCCATTGCTCCCTCGTATCCGTCCAAGAAGTATAAAAGCCATATCCAGAAGGGGCAAAATCACCTCGGAGATGACCGATGCACCCTGTCTGCCCCTCAAGCTGCATACTCTGGTCGTAGGTGTATTTCTGTTCTGGCTGCGTCAAAGCCCGTATCTCCATCAGCGTTCCTCCCTGCTCTTTGATTTTTTCGCTTTTTCCTGTTCCTTGATTTTTGTGAGGGCTTCTTTTGCCCAATCGGGCATTTTTTCTGGCTTAATTTCCCCAAGCACATCGTACCTTTCCCATCGGGCGTGCTTGCCGTCTGCAAGGGAAGTCCCAAACACCGCCTGCCCCCTGCCGCCCCTTGCACCGTGTCCGCCGTCCACCAACACAAGCTGATAGGCGGAATGCCTGTACTCATAGCGATTGACCTCGGCATTGATGACAACGACCTTTCCCACAATGCTGTCATTTTTATTGTCTGGGATACAGTCGTCTATGGTAAACGGGGTCATGTCAAACTTAAACTGTTCCTGCTCTGCCCGCACAAGCCCTATCTGCTCCTGCACCCTGTCGGTAAAAATCTGCATGGCTTCCAGATAGTCGTCAGAGCCGACCGCATCCGTCACCCATCCTGCGGACAGCGGGTTATCATAAGTGCAGTTGCAGACTAAAAAAGGATATTCCTCTTTTTCATCTATGCCGAACACCACTTCCTTTTTTCCGATGTGGATGCTCTGTATGACCTCATAAGAGCTAATCATCCGTTTTTCTTCATTCTCCATCGGGCTTCTCCTTTCCCTGCTTTTTCTCCCTCTGCCAGTCTAAAACCTTTCGGATGCAGACATCGCAGAAGATAACACGGCTGTCCTTATATCGGGGATAAGGACAGGTCGTGCAGTCATATTTCTTATGACTTTCATTGCTACCCATGCTACCGCTCACGCCCATCGTGCTGCTTCGCCTTTTTATCGGACTGTTGATTGTACGGCATCTGGCACTCTGACTGGTAGCGTTCGTTCAGCTTCTCTCTTGCGGCTTCAAGGGTATTGCAGTAGCAGCCCCAGTAATAGTTGTCGCCGCCCTTACAGTACCAGCATACATAAGGGTTCGGGGCTTTCGGGTGATGCCCGATGACAAGCTCCGTGTTCCCGATAGTGCAGCTCTCTATGATTTCGTAGCCCTGATTGGAGCGTGTTTCACCGTTCATAGGCGTTCCTCCTTTCCTTTTTCTGCCCACGCTCTCTGGGCATCGTGGTATGCCCTTGTGGTATCTCTTTTTGTTTCCCGTCCATATATTGCTGCAATTCATACTGGCAGGGGACGTACAGCCTGCCGTTCTCCACGCAGCGGAAAATATCGCATTTCTTATCCGTGGATGCAGCATAAAAATCATCGTAAGAATAAGGGAATTTCTGGCTTCCCCTGCCGTAATAGTCAGCGGCAAAAAATCCTAACTCCGTATCACTCCGAAGCCTGCGTGTAATCTTGAAAAAATCATCTTCCCGCTTTGTGAACTGCCGCTCTGGGATAAAATGATGCCCTCCGTATTCAAAAGACTTATCCTGCATCTTTCACCTCACGATTCTTTCGCATATCTGCGGTATGCCTTTTCGCCTTTGGCTCTGATTTTCTGCATCCGCACACTCCCTAAAAGTTCTGGGCATTTCTCCTGCAATTTGCGGCGTGTCCTGCCCACGCTCTCAAAGCTCGGCAAGCCTAGCTCCTTATGGTTCAAAAGTATTCGGGCAAGCGGCATAGCTCCCGCATCTTTCAGATAAAGGTTGCAGAGGGCAAGGTACAGCACCATGTCGTCATTTCTAGCGTCCTCATTCTCTTGCAGGACGGCTCTGACTTTGCCCTCAATGGTTTTCAGACTGTCCATAAATTCCTCCGTTCTGTGTGTTTCTTCGCACAAACACCCTCTATAAATGGAAAGAGGGCGGTCATTCTGAACCGCCCCAATCCCATATCAAAAACCTCCTAATTTATTTCTTCCTGCGGAAATGAAGCCACGCAGCCGCACCGCCGATAAATGCCACAAGCACAATGGCAATAATGGTTTTTTCTCTCATCCTGTTTAATCCTCCTTTTTCTTTCTTCCGCTCTTATAACCGACAAATCCGAAGATTCCCGCACCGATTGTAAATGCCGACGCAAGGCTTACCCACAAACCGAGGTTAAAGTCATCGCCTGTTTTCGGCGTGTTACGGAGTTCGTTGTGCATGGTGACGGTCGCCGTTTCGTCTGTCTTGATGGTCACTTTTTGGTCGGCGGGCAGGATATATCCAGAAGATGCCTTATCGCTGACCTCGGACACGGTGTATTCGCCGATACGCAAGCCGTCAATGGCGATTTCGCCGTTTTTGTCCGTCTTGAATGTCTGGTCGTAATCTTTGCCGATGACACGGAAAGAGAAGCCCTCCACCTTGCCATCAGAAGATGTCTTGACGATTTTAAGGCTTCCTTTCTGTGCTTCATTTAAGAATCCTTTGCCCGCTTCGTTCTCTACGTTATAGGTCTTGCCGTTTTCCTCAATGGATACGGGATAGACATTCTCGTCCAGAACAAAGCCTGTCGGGGCGGTTTTCTCACGGACAAGGTACTTACCGTAACGCAGGTCGTCCATCTGGTACACGCCTTTTTCCACCTCGCCCATCTCGCCGAGCAGCTTATCTTTCTTATTCAGTTTTCCATCTTCGTTTGTATCCGAGTAAACCTCAAATACCGCACCTGTCAGCTTGTTTTCTGGGTAGTCCTTGTCTACTTTAGTCAGAGTGATATTGCCCGTGATGAAGTAATTGACAAGCTCAATCTCTACAACTTCATCAACCTCGCTGATTGTCACGCTGATTTCTTCCTCGGAGAGTACATATCCTTTCGGGCTTTCAATTTCACGGATAACCCATGTGCCATACGGTACTTCCTCAAAAGAAAAACTGCCGTCATCCTCGGATGTGGCAGTTGCGATTGCATTTTCCTTTGTATATTCTGTTGTCCCTGTCTGAAAGATGCCGATGAACGCACCGCCTAAATCCTCGCCGTCCTCATTGGATTTCTTACCGCTGACAGAGCCGTAAATCAGTTCGTTTTCAATGGCTTCTCCCTCGTTGGCTGTGATATGCACAACGGCGGTTTCCTGCCCTGCGTACTCGAAGTCAACAGGATATTTCTCGTCGCTCATAAGGTAAGCGGCGTTTGTTGATATTTCCTGCACATAGTAGCTGCCCATTGGTAAATCACTGATAGCCTTACCATGACCGTTTTCATCAAGGAAGATGACTTCTATCAATCCGTCCGCAGGAATTGTTGTGCCGTCTGCGGCGGTCAGTTCCTCGGCGGCATACAGACCGAACGTAACGTCTTTGATTTCGCCGTTATTGCCCACGCCGTATGCTTCGTCCACTTCAAGGCTCTTGATTACGTCGATTTCCACACGCTGACGCTCATTGTAAAACTCCGTGCCTGCTTCCGTCACTTCGATTTCCTGTCCTGCGTACACAAGCTCCACGGCGTGGACTTCCTCACTTAACACCATGCCATGTGGGGCGGTCACTTCCCTTACCTCGTACTTTCCGAGATAAAGTTCCCTGCTTTCCGCTGTGCCGTCCTCGCCCGTAGTGAGTGTATCTACAACCTCGCCTTTCTCGGCTCTGACCGTTCCATCCGTCGTAATAATGTCCTCGGCTGCGGTAATCTCATAGACCGCACCCTCCAAATTATCCACGGCAAAAATCGGCTGGTACAGCCCCTTGTTTCCTGATACCCTGCTGAATATCTCCCCAGATTTTCCTACCGTGATTTTTCCTTTCTGTGCCATATTGGAGCGTTCCACCTTGACAATGGTGATGCCGCTTTCTTCTTCGGAATTTTCCTGCTCCACATCAAAATAGACTGGCTCGGAATCCAGAACGTAACCATACGGAGCTTGCACCTCAACAAGAGAATATCCCTTGCCGTATTCTAAGGTCTGCGGCGTGATAAGCTCTCCATCTGCGGTAGTGTAGAACGTGTCAATCTTCGTCACTTCGGGATAAGTGAACGTCATCGTCACAAGGTTTCCCTCTGGGTCGTAAATCTGGAATCCTGCACCTGCATACGGGATAACCCTGCCTGTTTCTATATCCTTTTTCACAATCTTGATATAGCTCTCAAAGTTGGCGTTGTTGATAAGGTAACGGTAGGTCTGGCTGTCTTTGCAGATAAACACATCAAAGTCTTTCATCAGCTCACGCCCGTCCCATCCAGAGGTCTGGTGAACCGTATAGATGCCGTATGGCATATCCTTTGTCTGTGCAAAGCCGTTCTCATCGCAGATAAGCGTGTCACGCTCGGTTTCCTCTGCTGCATCAAAGCTGCCTGCGGATTTCAAATATACCTCAAAGACAGCCCCCTCCTCTGGCGTTTCAATCTGAGTTTCGCCGTTGTCGGTATGCTTGATGATGGCGATATTGCCTTTGATGACCTGCTCGTTTACGTCATTCTTGGCAGAATTGTATTCCACGGTGTAAAGCTCTGGCTCTGCCCCTACATGGTGTACGGTCGTGTCCAGAAGATAGCCCTCGGACGGGGTAATCTCACGGACGCTCCAATCGTTACCGCAGATATAATATTTCGTTGTGAACTGCCCGTTTTCATCGGTGGTGTAAGTGTCAACCAGTTCCTCCCCCTTATAGATGCCGTAAACCGCACCTGCAAGGGTGGCGTCGCCCTGCGGCTTCTTTCCCGTTTCCACGTCGGTCTTTAATACCGTGACATTGAACTTCTTTAAAGTGTTGTGGAAGCTGCGGTTTGTGACCTTTTTCCACTCAATCGGGGCGGTCTGGGATGCAGGCACGACATAGCGGATTGCCGTGTCCACTTCCTCAAGGGTATATGGCGTGCTGCCGCTGATAAGGACGTTCTCAAACTTTGCCAGCCCGTTCTTGTCGGTTATGGCATACTCATCAACAGCCAATCCGCTCAATGACATTCCGTAAAGGTGAAACTTCACGCCCTCCACAAGATTATCCTCGGATGTTTTCACAACCTCCAAACTGCCACGCTTCAAGGTATTGCTGAACGTGACCGTAGAAGTCTTTCCCCCGATGATTGTCACGGTCTGGGTTTTCTGTGGCTCATAGCGGTCAATGGACTGCTCTGTGACAGTATAAGTGCCAGGGAATAAGCCCTCCACCGTGATGTTTCCGTCTTTATCTGTTTTTACGGTCTTGTTGAAACCGTCGCCTTTGATGGTAAAAGAAATCCCCGCAATAACGCCGTCCTCGGAAGTCTTTTTCAGTGCGACCGTGCCTGTCGGCGTTTCCACGTTGATATACGCCGTCATGGTATCTACGTTTTCCACGCCCGTAATGACGTCCTGCAAGTTGGGGTCGCCGTAGGCAATCATCATCGCCCCGCTGCTGACCGTCGGCGTGTTGTTTCTTGCTGCGGTAATCCTTGCCTTGCCGTCAATCGCCTTTGATGATGTGATGGTCAGCTTGTTCCCAGACTTTGACACTTTCACATTGCTGTCGGAACTGGTAAAGGAATACTCGGATAACACGCCGTTGCTGTCGGTCAGCGTAAGGCTGTATTTGCCGTCCTTATAGGCAAGCTCCTTTGTGACGTCTTTCTTCCCTGCCGACATAAAGCTCGGAATCGTGCTGTGCCTTGTCATCAGCGACACAATCTGGTCGTAAGCCGCCCTTGCCCCGCTGTTCGCATAATTAGAGCCAAAGTGCAGGCTGTAAACGGTCGTGCTTGTCTGGCTGTACGGGCTTGTGGCGTTGCGGCATCCCGTGACGAACTCCCATACAAGGGTCTGGGTGGCAAGCCACTTCTCGTCATCGCTCCCAGATAAATTCCCGCTGTTGCCCTGATACCCATACAAAAGTGCAAGCCCCACCGCCTTCCTCTGTTCTGCGGAGAGGGCGTTCCAAGCGTTGGAAGAAGCCTTTGCCAATGTGTTCCCCGTTTTCAGCGGCACGCCTGGCTGAAGGCAGAACGCCGTTTCCCCGTCCACATACATACGGTATTTGTATTCACCCGTTCCTCCTGCGGTATGACCGCCAATATTGGCACTGGAATTATACCTCATGGCGTTCCCTGCACCGTCGTAGGTGTGGGTAAAGCTAATCGTCCCGATGTCGCCTGCTGCAAACGCTGTCGTGGCAGGGACGGCGGACAATGCCGTGACCGCAGCCAGAGCAAACGCCGCAGCCCTCCTTAATAATTTACGAATCTTCATCGTTACCTCCTGTTCGTTCTCGTGTTGATAGTTGCCGTCAAAAAAAGCCGTCCATGTGGACAGCCTTTAATATTTCTTTTCTCGGATAGTTACTGGCAGTATCTAGGGGGAGAGGTGTGGAGAGGGAGAAGTTCAAAAAAATTTGCTGTCCCCCAAAGGGCAGACTTCTCCCTCGGCGTTCCATGCCAAAATCCCCATTTTGCCTGTTCTACCTCTCGTGGGCTTTGTTCCGCTGCAAGTGTCGGTTATAAAACTCTAACGCCTTTACGACAAAATCCGTTTCCTGCCCTTTTGGGATGGATTTCGGTATGAGCTTGGTTATCCGCTCGTCCTTAAAGGCAGGCTTCTCTTTCTGGTTCGGCTTATCCTCCTGCATGATGGACTGGATAACCTCGTCCGTGAGTTTTCCCTCCTGCATGAACTTTTTCATCTTAATAGCCTGTGCAAGAGAGGGCGTGGCATCGTTGTAGCCCATCGCTTCTAAAAGCGTGTACTGCTGTTCCTCGGAAAGATAGGAGATTTCCACCGCAGGACGGAAAGCAATCTGGCGTTCATCTACCATTTGCAGGATTTCGGGTACAAGCTCGGTAAGACGAATATACCTCTGAATTTGATTACGGCTTTCTCCAACCTTTTCAGCAAGCTCGGCATCGCTTCGTAACTTTGTCCCCAATGGGGACGAAGTCAAATCACTTCTTTCTCCCTGCCGCTTCATGGCTTCTAACCGCATCTTATACGCAAAGGCTTTCTCACTTGGCAAGATAACAGAGCGTTGGAGATTACTTTCAACCATGACAATAACCGCTTCATCATGGGTCAGCTCCTTAACTTCACATTTCAGCGTTTCAAGTCCTGCAAGTTCACAAGCCTTTTTACGTCTGTGACCGCTGATAAGCTCATACCGCCCATCCTCTTTCTGCCGAACCGTCGCAGGGGTCATTACGCCGCTCCGACTGACACTTTCCACAAGCTGTTCCATATCCTCATTCATCAAAACCTTGAATGGGTGGTCTGGGAACTCATCAATTTCGGAAATGGGTATCTCCCTTATCTTGCTTAGATTCGCTTCTGCTCGGCTCTCGTCTGTTTCAAAGAGGTCATCGTATGCGGTCAGCTCTATTTCTGTTCTTTTGTTTCTCGCCAATCTCTGCTACCTCCTTTCCGAATTGCTCATAAGCAGCGGCTACCTTGCCGCCTTTGTCGTAGGCAAAAATGCTTTTTCCCTCTGCGGTGGCTTCTACTGCACGGATGGAATGGGGTATCTGGGTATCAAACACCTTGATTCTCTGCCCATATGCACTTTTCACCGTAGCGGTGATTTCCTTAGAAATATTTGTGCGTGGCATTACCATCGTCATTAAGATACCGTCAATCCGCAGATGGGGATTGATTTGCCGTTTGACTTTAGACACGGAGCGAAGCAACAGCTCTAAACCTTTTGCAGAAAGATAGTGCGGCTGTGTCGGGATAACCACGCTGTCAGCCGCCGCAAGTGCATTGATTGTCAGCATACCCAAGCTCGGCATACAGTCAATAAGGACAGTATCGTAATTCTTTTTTACATCATTGATGCAGGTTTTCAGCACACTTTCACGGCTTATGGCATTGATGAGCCTTACTTCCAAACCCGACAGTTCAATGTTGGATGGGAGCAGGTCAACTCCCTCGTCATGGTGCAGGATGCTTTTGGAAACATCGACGGGTTTATCATCAATAATATCCTGCATAATGGTTGAGAGTGTATTGGGTAAATCGTCTGGTCGGCTGTAACCGAGCGACATGGTTAAATTTGCCTGTGCATCGGCATCAATGAGCAGTACCTTTTTACCCTGCTGTGCCAGAGTTACGCCCAGATTGACCGCCGTGGTGGTCTTTCCAACGCCGCCTTTCTGGTTGGTTAAAGCAATCACTTTGCAATTTGACATAGGGTGCGTCCTCCTTTCGCATAGATTTAGCCACTTTGTCAAGGTGGCTATGTAAAGGATTCATGGCAATAAAAAAAGCCGACTGGCTGTTTTGTTTGCTAAACTACACCAATCGGCTATGTAAAAATCTATTCCGTTTTATTCTTCACCTTATATGCTCTTTCGTGATAAGGCTTCTTTTATTCTCTCTGTATCCCATTTCTCTGGGAACAATACCGCCATAATATGAAACGCATCCATCAGCCCTGCAATATACGCATGAGTGCCATATTCAAAATCCTGCTTATCCCTGCAATCTATAAGACGTTGGCAAACTGCCCTCTGCTTCTCCGTCAAATCAAGCTGATGAAAAGCATCCTCTGCATCTCCTTCGTTATTACTATCTTTTTGATAACTTGCATCGGCTTGTAACAGTTTCAATACAGATTCATCTTTCAGTTTCTCTACTGCTATTTTTACCAGTTCTTTAAATTCTTTATCGCACATCACTTCCTCCTGCCATTTCTACCCTTAACTTTTTTATAGGTGCATGGATAACCTTAAAAATAAGTTCATCAACACAATCTGTATATCTGCCCTGTTGTATAAGTTGATTTTTCAATGCCACAAGGCTATGTAATAAAATGCTTCGCTCATTGCTATCCACATACAAATGATTTTTCTTTTCTCTCATAAATGCCACCGTCCTTTTTTATTTTCATTATATAGACAGATGCCTGTATATTCAAAGATGCAAATAAGCGAAAAAATAAGCGTACCACTATCTCTAATGATACGCCTATCCCATTCAATTTCTATGAGCCTGTTGCCTATATTTTATCAGCAGGGTGTACACTACATAGACACGTTGATTGCGGAAACCCTTTATTTTCCGTTTGTGTTCCCACACCCGATATCAACTACCACCGAAACATCAAAGTAGTTTTTGAGGTGCTTATTTCGGATTTTTTCACCCTCCGAAGTAAACATGAAATGCTTCGCAAAGTGCCTAAAATAAAGGATTTCTACAAGGTTTTCCTTTGTATCGACACAATAGTCTCCACATGTGTCGTCTGCGGAAACATATCCACCGGCTGCACCTCCCTCACCTCATATCCTTCCCCGCACAAATACTTCAAATCCCGAGCCAGTGTGGCTGAATCACAGCTCACATAGACCACACGCTTCGGCTGCATTTTCACAATGGTTTCCAGGCACCTGGCATCGCAGCCTTTTCTGGGCGGGTCTACTACAATTACATCCGGATGCAGCATTTCGGCTCCCAGATGTTCTGAAATTCCTTTTTCATAGAACTCCGGAAGCACTTCTTCTGCCTTCCCCACAAAAAACTCCACATTCGTAATCCCATTTATCCTGGCGTTATTTCTGGCGTCTTTAATGGCAGGGGCAACCAGTTCAACACCGTACACCTGCTTCGCCTTTTGGGCCAGAAACAATGAAATCGTCCCGATCCCGCAATAGAGATCCCATACGGTTTCTGTGCCGGTAAGCTCTGCATATTCCAGGGCTTTTTCATATAATTTCTGCGTCTGTACCGGATTGACCTGATAAAAGGACAGGGGAGAAATCTGATATTTTACATTTCCGATGTAATCGGTAATATAGTTCTGCCCCCAGAGCGGAATAATTTCATCCCCCAGAATTACATTGGTATTTTTCTCATTCACATTCAGGGTAATACTGGTCATTCCCGGAATACTCTGCAGTTTTGCTGTTAGCTTATCGGCAAAAGGCAGTTTTCTTCCATTTATCACAAGACAGACCATCACCTCTTCTGTGGCAAATCCGCACCGAATCAGCACATGCCGCACCAACCCTGTGCCGGTGGTTTCCTGATATGGGGCAATCTCGTTTTCCTCCATAAATTCAATCACAAGATTTAGTATTTCTTCATTGAGTTTCACGCCCAGAAAACAGTTCCGGTTGGGAATTATGGTATGGCTGCGGGCCGCATAGAATCCAGTGACGATATTTCCATTTTTATCCGTTCCGATGGGAAACTGCGCCTTATTTCTGTAGTGGTACGGCTCTTCCATCCCCATTACTGGATGTATTACCGGCAGCCCTTTTCCTGATTCACAGGCAGCTTCCTCCAATTGGAAACCGCCAATTCGCTTCAGGTTATTCTTTACCTTATTTTCCTTAAATTCCAACTGTTTTCCATAATCCAAAACCTGAATCTGGCAGCCGCCGCACTGGCGGTACATGGGACACCGAGGCTCTGTCCGGTAAGGAGAGGGCTTCAATACCTGAATGAGACGGGCATATCCGTAATTTTTCTTCATTTTCATGATTTTCACCCATACCAGATCGCCCAATACGGCATCTTTTACAAAAAATGCCACGCCTTCTTTTTTCCCAATCCCCTCTCCTTCCGTCCCCATATCTTCTATCAGAAGTTCCAGCTCCATATCCTTTTGAAAAAAATTTTTATTCTCCTGCCTGGAAAAATCCTGTTTCCCGTTCCGCTGTTTTTTTTCTTTCATCATCCTGATTCCTTACTGTATTTGTTCCAAATTAATCTGCAAATGTTTCCCCTGCTTTGCCCAATTACGAAATTCTTTTTTCATCCATATTTTAAAAAATGCCCATACAGCCATTTTCTGTATATGGGCATTTTTATATTCCTCACGGTTTCAATCATAATGTTCCAAAGCACGTATTGTTCAACACTAAAAAATCTCTGTACTGGTTTTCCGTATATTGGACTCAAAGAGCCGGTTGTAACCCAGCCAGCCATTGTTTTCTCCGGCTGAAGCAAGAGCCTCTTTCATCGTCTGCATCTTAGCATCCGTGTTGTCTGCAAAACTGAGGGCCACCGCTTCCACAAGAGCCGGCTTTTTGGGCGATCCGTATTCCAGTTCTCCGTGATGCGCCAAAATACAGTGTTTCAGTTCATTGGCCAGTTTCACCGGAAATCCGGAAATTTTGCGAATGTGCTCTCCCACCCACTCTTCTCCGATAATAATATGCCCCAGCAGCTGTCCGGCATCTGTATAGTCATTTTCCGGAAAAGACGAAAGCTCCTGAAGTTTTCCGATATCATGAAACATTGCCGCTGTCAGCAACAAGTCTTTATTCAAAAGAGGATACGCCTGGGTATAATAATTGCATAATTTTGTCACACTTAAAGTATGCTCCAGAAGTCCTCCTACATATCCGTGATGGACATTTTTTGCCGCACTGTGGAATTTGAACTCTTTTTCGAATTTTTTATCCTCCAGAAAAAAGCTGCTGCATAATTTTTTCAGATAGGGATTTTTCATGTCCTGGATAAATTCGATAAGCTCCTGATACATGCCGTCAATATTTTTCTCACTGACCGGCAGATATTCTTTCGGATCGTATTCTCCTTCCCGGGCTTTGCGGACCCGTTTGATATTCATCTGCAGTGCGCCCTGAAAACTGGTGACGTCTCCCACCACATCAATATAATCCAACGCTTCAAATTCGTCAATTCCCTGAGAATTAGGGTCCCAGATTTTGGCATCCAGCGTTCCTGTCTTATCCTGCAGAATCAATGACTCGTAAGGCTTTCCGGCCTTTGTCAAAGCTGTCTGCTTTGTTTTGCACAGGTAGATGCTCCCAACACGTTCTCCCTCTCTCAATTCCTCTATAAATTTCATAACTCTACTCCTTCTTCCTGTTTCAATGTTCACTGTTATTTCAGTACGCCAATCACCACTGCGCATTCCAAATCCACATATTCTTCTCCGTTCTGCCTCTTCACTGAAACAGTAACCGTATCTTCCGGATTCAGCGCATAAATTTTCTGGTTATACTGCTCTACCGTGGCAACCTCTTCTCCATTGAGTTTTACAATCACATCTGCTTCCTGCAGCCCCGCTGCCATCGCCGGAGAATCCATTTCCACGGATTTAATATAAACGCCCTTGGGAATGCTGTATTCCCTGGCAATGCCATCTGTCACGGTACTTAAACGCAGTCCCACATATGGAACATCTCGGTTATTGGATAAATCTTCTATAATCTGCTTCAGCTCAGAAATCGACAGAGCCGTAATGGTATTCCGATCACTCTGGCTGCTGTAGCTCTGCAGTACCAATCCCACAATTTCACCCTCCAGATTAATCAGCACGCCGCTTCCGTTTGCGCTGCCGACAATGTCCGTAGTGAATATGGTGAAATTTTTATCTATGGTGGAAACTTCATTCTGATATGAAGTGATGGTTCCGCATAAAATAGAGTAATTGGCTCCCAGAGGGCTTCCGATGGCAAGCACAGTCGTTCCCTGCTGAACCATATAGGAATTTCCCAGAGACGCCACTGCCAGATGCTCCATGGTTTCCTTAGGTATTTCATCCAGAGGCACGCTGATAATGGCAATTCCTGTATTCCCGTCGTATTTTTTCAAAGAAGCGGAAACCATTGCCTCATCAATAAAAGTAATGCTGATTGCCTGGGCGTCCTTGATCACCTTTTTCTCTGTCAGAATCAGCAATTCCTGGCCGTTGTTTCCAATCACAATTCCCGCCGCGCTGTTCTCATTTTCATAAGGCGTATTAAACCAGTCCTTGCCGCTGGTCACGCCGGTAACTGTTACGATAGATTTATTGGCCTGCTTTCCGATTTCATACAGTTTATTCTGCAGTTCCTGATAATCTTCAATTTCCAGTTCCGCTTCCAACACAACAGGCTCCGTTTCCGGTTCTGCCGGGACAGGCGTCGGTGTTTCTTCCGGTTCCTTCGGCTCTTCCTCCTGGGGAACATCGTCTTTCGGAATACTGATGGTAGAACTTCCCTCCGGATACAGCCATTCTTCCAGATAAGGTTTCAGCAGCACAAATACAAAACAAGCCACAAGCCCGAAAATCACAGCACAGAGAAGATTAAAGCCCCCGCGAACCAACAGCCGCCGCTTGTTGACCGGTTTGTCTTTTATTTTCTCTTTAATAAAATCAAATTCCTGCCCCTTCTTCTCTTGTTGCTTCATGGTACGCCCTCCTAATAAAATACAGTTCCGTCCACGTCTTTCCCCAAAAATTACCTAACTATGACTATTATACGTTTTTCCCCGCCTTGTTGCAAGAATTTTATTTATAGGGTATAATTTACCCTGAGGAGGGACCCGGTTCTTAACCTACAACTCCCCTCCACCCTGACTACCGGGAGGAGTCCTGAGGGTTACCCTGAGGAGGGACCCAACTATATACCTTTCAACTTCCTCAGCGTTGCTTGTTGGGAGGAGTCCTGAGCCTTACCCTGAGGAGGGACCCAACTATATACCTTTCAACTTCCTCAGCGTTGCTTGTTGGGAGGAGTCCTGAGGGTTACCCTGAGGAGGGACCCAACTATATACCTTTCAACTTCCTCAGTGTTGCCTGTTGGGAGGAGTCCTGAGGGTCCTTCACACATTTCCCCTGAGAAACTCCCCTCTCCACTAATATTTAAAAAGAAAAGGATCACCCAAATGAACAAAAAAGCACTCCAAACACTAGAATACCATAAAATCATAGATATGCTCGCCGAATGCGCCACCTCTGCCTCCGGCAAAACCCTCTGCCAAAACCTGACCCCTTCCGTCAGTCTGGCAGAGATTCAGCTTGCCCAGCAGCAGACCTCTGACGCACTGACAAGAATTTACCAGAAAGGCTCTCTTTCTTTTTCCGGCATCCACAATTTAGGCGCTTCCCTGAAGCGTCTGGAAGTGGGCGGCGCCCTCAGCATCGGAGAATTTTTAAAGATTGCCTCCCTGCTGGAGGTGGCCAAACGCGCCAAAGCCTACGCCCGCAGCGAACGGGAAGATGCAAAAGTCGATTCCCTGGACAGTTATTTTTCCAGGTTAGAGCCTTTAAGCCCTCTGTTAGACGAAATCCGGCGCTGTATTTTATCCGAGGACGAAATTGCGGACGACGCTTCCTCAACATTGAAAAACATCCGCCGTTCCATCAAAAATACCAATGAAAAAATCCGCAGCCAGATGAACGCTCTGTTAAACAGCAACCGCACCCATTTGCAGGATGCCGTTATCACCATGCGGGGCGGCCGCTACTGCCTTCCGGTAAAAGCAGAATCCAAAGGCCAGGTGCCGGGCATGATTCACGATCAGTCCTCCACCGGCTCCACCCTTTTCATTGAACCTATGGCAATTGTGAAGCTAAACAACGATCTGAAAGAGCTTTATCTGAAGGAGCAGGAAGAAATCGAAGTGATTCTGGCCAATTTAAGCAGTCTCACCGGAGAATATGTCTCCTGTCTGCAGGATGACTATGAGATTTTAACAGAACTGGATTTTATTTTTGCCAAAGGCTCCCTGGCCCGGAATTACAACGGAACTGCGCCGATTTTTAATGAAGAACACCGCATCCGCATCCGCAAGGGACGCCACCCGCTGTTAGACAGCCGCAAGGTCGTGCCCATTGACATTCATCTGGGAGAAGAATTTGACCTTTTGATTGTTACAGGCCCTAATACCGGCGGCAAAACCGTTTCTTTAAAAACCGTAGGGCTTTTCACGCTGATGGGCCAGGCCGGTCTCCATATTCCTGCCAATGACCGTTCAGAGCTGTCCATTTTTGAAGAAGTTTTTGCAGATATCGGAGATGAGCAGAGTATTGAACAGAATCTCAGTACCTTTTCCTCCCATATGACAAATATTACTTCTATTTTGAAGCAGGTAAACGGAAATTCACTGGTGCTTTTCGACGAACTGTGCGCCGGAACAGACCCCACAGAGGGCGCCGCACTGGCAATTTCCATTCTGTCCAGGCTCCACGATTACGGCGTCCGCACTATGGCCACAACCCATTACAGCGAGCTGAAAGTATTTGCCCTTTCCACCCCGGGCGTAGAAAATGCCAGCTGCGAATTTTCTGTGGAAACCTTAAGCCCCACTTACCGGCTGCTCATTGGAATTCCCGGCAAGAGCAACGCTTTTGCCATTTCCGGCAAGCTGGGCCTTCCGGCGGATATTATTGAGGACGCCAAAAGCCGGATGACAGAACAAGATGAGAATTTCGAGGATTTGATTTCCGATCTGGAGGCAAGCCGGATTACCATAGAAAACGAGCGTCTGGAAGCAGAGCAGTACAAGAAAGAAATCGAAGCGCTGAAGCGCAGACTGGAAGAAAAACGGGAACGGCTGGACAGTCAGCGGGAGAAAATCATCCGCCAGGCCCATGAGGACGCCCATGCCATTCTCCGGGAAGCCAAAGAAGTGGCAGATCAGACCATCAAAAATTTCCATAAATACGGCCAGGGAACTGCTTCCGCCAAAGAAATGGAGCAGGAGCGCAGCAAGCTTCGGGGCAAAATGAACGACCTGGAAAAAAATATGACCATGAAGCAGAAGGAAGTGTCCAACCATAAAGTTCCCAAGAATCTGCGGATTGGAGATTCCGTCAAGGTTCTGAGCATGAACTTAAAAGGAACGGTTCACACACTGCCCAACGACAAAGGAGATTTATATGTACAGATGGGAATTCTGCGTTCCCTGGTGAATATCAAAGATCTGGCGCTGCTCGAAGACGCCCCTGCCTTTGGAAATAAAAAGAAATCCACCGGAGCCGGCAAGCTGAAAATGTCCAAGTCAGCTTCCATTTCCACTGAAATCAACCTGATTGGAAAAACTACAGACGAAGCTGTCGCCTTACTGGATAAATATCTGGACGATGCGTATCTGGCCCATATGCCTTCTGTGCGCGTGGTGCATGGAAAAGGCACCGGAGCTTTACGTAAAGCCGTTCACGGACATTTAAAACGGCTGAAATACGTAGATTCTTTCCGTCTGGGAGAATTCGGCGAAGGAGATTCCGGCGTCACCATCGTAACCTTTAAGTAAGTAATTTTTAACAGCGAAAGGAGACCCATGGTATCAAAACAGAAAATTCTCATCGTAGATGATGATGTAAATATAGCAGAACTGATTTCCCTTTACCTGACCAAAGAATGCTACGACACCCGGATGGTGCACGACGGTGAAGAAGCTCTGGCTGTCTATGAGCAGTATCAGCCCAACCTGATTTTACTGGACCTGATGCTTCCCGGCATTGACGGTTATCAGGTGTGCAGGGAAATACGCGCCAAATCCAATCTTCCGATTATTATGCTTTCCGCCAAAGGAGAGATTTTTGACAAAGTACTGGGACTGGAGCTGGGCGCAGACGATTATATTATGAAGCCCTTTGATTCCAAGGAACTGGTGGCCCGGGTAAAAGCAGTACTCCGCCGCTATCAGCCCTCCCGGCAGGAAACTGCCGCTCCCAACATCAAATGCGTGGAATACCCCGACCTGGTCATCAACCAGACCAATTATTCAGTGGTTTACTGCGGAAAGCCGGTGGATATGCCTCCCAAGGAACTGGAGCTGCTGTATTTTCTGGCTTCCTCTCCCAATCAGGTGTTTACCAGAGAGCAATTACTGGATCACATCTGGGGATATGAATACATCGGGGACACCCGCACCGTAGACGTCCATGTGAAACGGCTTCGGGAAAAAATCAAGGATCACGGTTCCTGGAGCCTGGCAACCGTTTGGGGCATCGGCTATAAATTCGAGGTGAAACAGTGAAACGGACACTTTATCTGAAAATACTGGCCGGGTATGCGGCATTTGGCATTCTGGGTTTTCTCACGATTGCCACGTTCACCTCCCGGCTGACGCTGAATTACATAACAGAAGATACCGCCTCCCATTTATACCGGGAATCCAATCTCCTGGCTGCCAACTATGCCGCCAATTATTACCGCGGCACCATGACTTTAGACGACGTAACGGCACATTTTAACGCGGTAGCCACCTATTTGGACGCAGACGCCCAGGTGATAAACCCAAACGGCCTGATTTTGATTAACTCCGGCTCTGACTCCTATGAAGGCGCCGTGGAAAACTTTGATATCACAGCTTTCGGCTCCAGTTATTATCAGACGGGCACATTCTTTGATACTTTTTCTGAAGATACGTTATCGGTGTTTTCGCCTATTACCATCAGTTATAAGGTCAGAGGCTATGTTTTAATCCACAAGCCGGTGCGGGATCTGGTTTCACTGAAAGACGGCTTCATCAATATTTCTTATATGACCCTTGCGGTTATTTTCCTCTGCGCTTTTGTGGTTCTGGGGCTTTTTACCTGTACCGTGTATATTCCCATCCGGAAAATTACCCGGGCCGCCAGAGATTATTCCGAGGGAAATTTTGAGTCCCAGATCAATATTCACACCAACGATGAAATCGGTTATCTGGCAGCTTCCCTGAACTATATGGCAACGGAGCTTTCCACTTTAGAAGAGGATCAGCGGAAATTTATCGCCAATGTTTCCCATGATTTCCGTTCCCCCCTGACCTCTATCAAGGGTTATATTGAGGCCATTATGGACGGCACCATTCCTCATGAAATGCAGGATAAGTATCTGAATATCATTCTGTTTGAAACGGAGCGGCTGAACAAACTGACCCAGAGTATGCTGGAGCTGAACAAATACGGCGCCAAAGGCACTATGCTTGATATCAGCAGCTTTGACATTAACAATACCATTAAGTTAGTGGTTCAATCCTTTGAGGGAACCTGCCAGGAAAAGAAGATTTCCTTTGAACTGATCCTGACAGGACATACTTCTTTTGTCTGGGCAGACATGAGCAAAATCCAGCAGGTGCTCTACAACCTGATTGACAATGCCATCAAGTTCAGCAACCCGGATTCCACCATCACCATTGAGACCACAGAGAAAAATGAAAAGGTCTTTATCTCTGTGAAAGATACGGGAATCGGCATTCCAAAAGACAGTCTGAAAAAAATCTGGGAGCGGTTCTACAAAACCGACCTGTCCCGGGGAAAAGACAAACGGGGCACCGGCCTGGGCCTTGCCATTGTAAAGGAAATTATTTCCGCCCACAACGAAAATATCAACGTCATCAGCACCGAAGGCGTGGGCACGGAATTTATCTTCACCCTGCCTTTAAAGCAGGATGAAAACGAAGCCATTGTCTGAGAGGGAGGACTTTTATGCCTTTCCTTAAGACAATGGCTTTTATACCATACTCTAAGTCCCGCTATGCTTTCCCGGCACAGCCGCAGACCTTCATCTTTTCCATTACCTGCTCCGTTACCCGCTCCCGTCCTGCTTTTCCAAATATCTTGGGATCGATCAGCTCCGGCTGATTCTGCAGTGTTTCTCTGACTGCGCCGGTGTAGGCGGCCCGCAGCTCCGTGGCATAATTTACCTTGCAGATTCCTCTGCGGATACTTTCGGCAACTGCCTCCGCCGGCACTCCGGAAGCGCCGTGAAGCACCAGAGGCACAGACACTCTCCTTTTAATGTCTGACAATCTCTGCAAATCCAGCTCAGGCTCTCCCTGATAGAAGCCATGAGCTGTTCCAATTGCCACGGCAAGGGAAGAAATACCTGTCTGTTCTACGAAGTATTCCGCTTCCCCGGGATCTGTATAAGCTTCTCCCGGCCCTGCTTCCAAATCATCCTCCTTGCCGCCCACTTTTCCAAGTTCTGCCTCCACCGGTATTCCAATGCTGCTGCAAAGCTCCGTTACCTTTCTGGTAATCTGAATGTTGGATTCCAACGGCATTTTCGAACCGTCTATCATAATGGACGTATACCCCGCCCGGACCGCCTGGACTGCAAGACTGTAGTCTGAGCCGTGATCCAGATGAAGGGCGACGGGTACGCAGGCGTCTTTTGCCGCCTCAAATACATTTCCATAGAAATAATCTGCACCGGCATACTTTATGGCAGAAGGCGTCGTCTGCATAATCACCGGAGCCCTAAGCCTTTCTGCCGCCGCAAGAACTGCCTGAACCATTTCCATATTTTCCACATTAAAGGCACCCACTGCATAATGCCTGTCCCGGGCATCATTGAGCATCTCTTTTGTTGTTACCAATGACATATTCTGTCCTCCCTTTTGACTTTTTACGCTTCCTCCGTCTGTCATGCCTGGCTGTTTTCTGAATGTTTCCAGTGATTTTTCATTCGCTCCATCTGCTCTTTTCCATCCTGGAACGCCCCAAGAAGCGCCGCGCCCTGCACCGGAGAAAACAGCGGTTCTGCCAGTATCCCGTTCCATTTGGCAATCCGCGCTTCCAGAACCGGAAGCACAAATTCTTTCCCGTGAAACAGACCGCCGGAATATGAAACCACAACCTTTTCACCGGCAAAAATCCCGAAAGCAATACTTTTAGCCATCATTCCCAATTCCTCTGCCGCTTCCCGATACAGGGACCTGGCCCCTTCGTCTCCCTGATCTGCCGCCGCAAGCAGCAGCTTCTGCAGGGACGCTGTTTTGCTGCGCACAGGAATATATTCTTTTTCCATATATGCGATAAAATCCATATCCTGTTCTAACTGAAACCTGTCTCTCACCAGATGGTACAGCGGGCCTTTCGGGACCCTCCCGTCCGCCTGTTTGGAAAACAATTCCATAGTCCGCCGCCCCAGCCAGCAGCAAGAGCCCTCATCTCCGAAAAAAGCCGACCATCCGCCGCTTCTCTGGCTGTTTCCGGCCTTATTTCTTCCAAAAGCAATGCTTCCGGTGCCTGAAACCAGATGAATCCCCGGTTCCATTCCCAAAGAGCCTGCCCATCCTGCTTCCACATCATTGACGCAGCAGATGGAAACTCCGGCAAATTTTTCTTTGAGTGTCTCTGTGATACGGACATCCATGGCCCGATTTTCTCCCAGGCCGGGCAGTCCGATTCCCGCTGCCGACAGCATTTCCAGGGAAATACCCGCTTTTTTCAGACAGCTTTCTGTCCCTGCCATCAGACGTTCTATCATGCGCTTTGGGCCAAGCTCCGGATAAGAACATCCTTCTGTCTGCAGCTGTGCAAGAAATGTTCCATTTTCATCTGTGAGAAGATATGCGGTTTTTGTGCCGCCTCCGTCAATTCCCAAATAATATTTCATCCCTTACCGTCCCTTTCTTCTGTCCGCAACGTCAATTCCCAAATCATACCTCATCCCTTACCGTCCCTTTCTATCCTTTTACGCCGCCTACTGTCAGCCCTTCCACAAAGTTGCGCTGGGCCAGGCAGAAAATCACGACAATGGGCACAATCATCATGGCGGAAGCCGCCATAATCAAATCTGTCTGCGTTCCCCGATCACTGAAAAATGCTCCGATTCCCACCGTCAGCGTAAACAGGTTCCGTTTGCTTACCGAAATCAGCGGCCAGAGATAAGAATTATAGCTTGCCATAAACAGATAGATAAATAAAGCCGACATCATGGGCTTGGCCATGGGCAGCGCAATGGTGAAAAACCGTTTGAAATGACCGCAGCCGTCCATTTCCGCCGCTTCCAGGTAATCATCCGCCAAATCCAGGTAAAACTGGCGCATCAGGAAGATTCCGAAAATATTGATAAAATAAGGCACCGTCAGCACAAAGTAACTGTTTGTCAGCTTCATGCCTGCCATCAGCTTGTACAGAGGAATCATCAGGGTATCATAAGGAATCATCATAAATGCCAGAATACAGAGAAAGATCGCATCTCTTCCTTTAAACCGGTACTTTGCAAACACAAATCCCAGAATTGCGCTTGTGAGCACCCCGGCCGCCGTATTAATTGCGCTTGTGGCAATACTGTTGGTATAATAACGGAGAAAGGGAATACTTTCAAGCACACGGCTGAAATTAGAAAACACCCATTCATGGGGATACATAGTGGGCGGCATCTGAAGCAGCTCCGACTGGCCCTTAAAAGACGACACTGCCATCCAGTAGAGGGGCAGAGCCATAAAAAATGCCCCAGCCGCCAGTACTGCCACTGTCAGATAAAATCCAAACCTGCGTTTTTTCTTCATGACCGGGCCTCCTTTCTGCCGCCGGATACGGGCTTTCTTTTACGTTCTTTGGTAATCACCCACTGTATCATGCTGAAAAACAGGATAATCAGCATAAGAATCACTGACATTGCTGACGCGTAGCCAATATCACTGTTGATGATTCCCTTATTCATAATGTGAAGCAGCATAACCATGGTACTGGTTCCCGGCGTTCCGTCTGTCAGAATTTTTACTGGGGTAAAGAACATAAATGCCACTGTGGTAGTCATAATACACACAAATAAAATATTGTTTTTAATCAGGGGAAGGGTGATTTTGAAGAATTTCGCCATTCCTCCTGCACCGTCTATTTCCGCGGCCTCATAGTAGCTCCGGTCAATCCCCCGCATGGCCGCCAGAAGAATCACTGCATAATAGCCGAACACCGACCAGATCTGAACAATACACAGGCAGAACAGCGCCTGGGATACTGAGGACAAAAAAGGCTGTTTCTCCAGGCCCAAAGCCTGCAGAATGGCATTAAACAGCCCGTAATTCTTACTGTAGAGCCAGTCCCACACCAGGGAAATTGCCACTGCGGAAATAACAGAGGGCAGAAAATAAATAAATGTAAAAAACTGCCGCATCCTCTCTCTGAGCATATTCAGCCCCGCCGCCAGCAGAATTGACAAAACCACTGTGGACGGCACAATCACAAGAGCCGCTGTCACCGTATTTTTTAAAGATATCAAAAACGTAGGGTCTTTGGTAAATGCTTTCTGGTACTGATCCAGCCCTACCCACCGGAACTCAGAATATGCCATATGGGCATTGGTAAAGCTATAAAAGATTACCGATACAAACGGCAGAATAAAAAATAGTAAAAACCATAGAAAGGCAGGCGCCAATACGCAAAGCAGAAACAGATTCCGTCCCCGGTTCCGTTTTGGCCTTTTTCTTCTTCCCATAACAATTCCTCCTTTTCAGGTTCCTCGTCCTTCGGCTTATTTCAGTTCAACGGTATAGTGGAATACATCGCCCCGCACAATGCTCCGGCAATATTCAATAACATCTGTTCCGCAGAAGGTGACCCGGGTCAGATTGATCGCGGCGTCATTGGCCTTCAAATTCATGTCCCCGGCGTCCTCCCTGGAAATGTTCACTGCGGAAAATGTTTCTGTGGCCCGTTCCGGAAATACCTGAAACATCCTGAGCGTTTTATACAATCCGTTATTTTCCACAAGTTCCGCCGTAAGCTCCGGCGCATATTTCACCGGAATAAAAGAGTGCTCTATGGTGTACGCTTTGTCATCCATATACCGAATCCGCTTAATCCAGAATACTTTCTCGTCTGCCTGCAAATGCAGCGGCTCCCGGATATCCGCCGTCGGAACGATCTCCTGAAATATCATTAGTTTTGCTGTTTCCCTGATTCCCAGTTTGCTTAATTCCTCGCTGAAAGAATAGAACTTATACAGTTTGTGTCCAATGGAACGGCTCTGTACAAACGTCCCTTTTCCCTGCTTTTTGGTAATGTAATTTTCTGCCTGAAGCTCATCAATGGCTTTCCGAACCGTAATGCGGCTTACCTCAAACATTCTGCATATTTCATTTTCGGAGGGAAGCCTGCTCCCCTCCGGCCACTCATTCGACAGGATTTTTCTTCGAATTTCTTCCTTTAACTGATAATAAAGCGCAACTGGTATATCTTTTCTGATTGTGTTTTCCTTTGCCATGTCTCCCTCTTCCTTTTTTTCTAATCATGATATACTGAGTATAACATCATTACCTTTTTGTGTAAATTACCGGAAGCCGGCCAAAGGAATTTCACATGCTGCAGTTAGTTCGGGCCTGTATCCGCCTGCTTTTGCCCGGTATGCCAGATACCTGCCGCAGCAGACTGCTTTTGTTTCTGGGGAAGCTGGTAAATCACCACTCCCTGCACCACCCGGTTCACCTCTCCCTTGGGACAGGGATTATCGGTAGTGCAGCCCAGCTCCAGAGATTTTTCCATAGACAAAAGCTGGGAAAATACCAGTGAAAACAAATACGCACCCATTCCGGAATTTTGAGGCAGGCATTTGGGCAAACGGTACACAGCTTCGTAGTCTCTTCCTGCAAGATTCATACCGTCAGCTTCCGGCCTTACAATTGCCACCAGATTTTGCTGCTTTTCCCGGATTACCTCTCTGGCAAGATCCAGGTCATAGTTTCTGCTGTATTCATTTTCTGACAAGAAGTGCACCGTAAGGGTCTCTTCGTTGATTACGGTTTTGGGCCCGTGACGGAAGGCCGCCGCCCCGTCGTATCCTGCATGCACATATCCATTGGACAATTCCATAGATTTGACAGCCGCTTCCCTTGCAAGACCCTTTAAGGGGCCTGTGCCCAGCCAGATAATCCTGCGGTACGGCTCCTTTGCAATCTGCCTTGCAGATTCCGCCAGGCCGTCTATCTGTTCGGCCACAGATTCCGCCAGCGCATTCACATACCCTGCATACTGCTCCAGTTCCTGATAATGAAACACGCACCAGGTCGCAATGCTCATACAGCTGACGCTGCTTGTCATGGCAAACCCCTTGTCGCAGGATTCCGGCGGCATTCCAATCACAAGGGCACCCTCCATCTGGTATCCGGCTTTTGCCAGGCTGCTTTCTGTATCACAGACAAAAATAATCTGAAAGAGCTTTGAAATCCTTTGTTCTGCAAACTGCACCGCCGCGATGCTTTCCGGGCTTTCCCCGGAGCGGGCATAGGAAATCAGCAGCGTGGGAATATCAAACAACACGCCCTCCGGTGCGCTGATGATATCTGTGGTATGTACATTTTCCGTATAGATTCCAAGCTCCTCCGCCAAAAGAAATTGAAAGGTTTCCCCGATAAACGCAGAGGAGCCTGCTCCGGTGGTTACAATTCTCAGTCTCTTTTCCTGAGACACAGTCTCCATAAATGCTTCAATTTCCCTTTTCCTCCCTGTCAGCTCTTTTACCAGGCGTTTCCAGAGAGCCGGCTGCTGAGCGATTTCAGCCGCCGTATTCCTGCATTGACGCTCCTGATAATAGGCCAAGGGCCTTCCAAATAATTCATGTTTCATGTTTCGTTTCTCCCTGTTAATTCAGTTCCCGTTTGTTCTCCCGAAAGCAGTTTTACCATATGGAAGGCGGACTGCATGGCTACATTGTGAATTTCCCGGTCTGCCAGCCCTCCCATATGAGGCGTCAGCACCACATTCTTCAAGTCAAACAATTCACTGGAATATAACGGCTCTTCTTCAAAAACATCCAGTGCAGCCCCGGCTATTTCCTGTTTCCTCAGGGAACGGCACAACGCTTCTGTGTCGATAATTCCCCCTCTTGAAGCATTGACGATCACCGCCTCCTTCTTCATTCTGCCAAGGGATTCCTCATTGATCATATGATAAGTTTCCGGCGCTAACGGACAGGCCGGCACCAGAATATCCGCCTCTTCAAACAGCCGTTCACGTTCTGTATATTCCGCCCGGTACTTTTCTGCCGGCTCCGGCTTTCTGCTGGTACTGCTTACCAGAATCTTCATATCGAACCCTGCGGCCCGTTTTGCCACGGCCTGTCCGATGGCTCCGAATCCGATAATGCCGATGGTTTTTCCGGAAACTGCATATCCCCGTTCCACGCCCCGGCACCAGTTTCCTTTGCGGATATTCTCATTGCCTTCCGGTATTTTACGCATCACTGCCAGAATCAGTCCCCAGATAAAATCCGCCACTGCGTCGAAATTCTGCCTGGGCACATTGCAGACTGTAATTCCCCGGGCTTCCATGGCCTGTAAATCCAGATGATCGGCTCCCGCGCAATTCAGGGAAATGGCCTTCAGCCCCTCTGCCCGCCGGGCAAAATATTTCCCTAAAGGAAGATCGGCCCCCATAAGAATGCCTTCCGGTTTTTCCTTCAGTCCTGCCCAGTAGCCGGCAAAATCCTGTTCCGTAAATCCCTTCCTGTCTTTCTCTGCCAACAGCACGGGGGTAAACCCTGCATCCTCCAATACCTGAAACGCCTCCGGTTCCTGCTCAAAGGAAAATGACACAATCAATACTTTTTTCTTCATGCTCCTGCCCTCTCTCCCTTTCTGGAACCCATTACCGATACTGGGGAAGGTAGTCTTTGTGCTCCTGAATAAAATCCTCCACCAGTTGTTCCGCCGTCTCTATATCTGTCACTGCTCCATCCAGCATCATGGCGTCCGCCCACAGCTTCCTGTCCCCTTTCAGGGCAGCCTCCACCGTCAAATCCACAGAAGCCAGACGTTTCACAATTATGTCCTTTATGGGGCCTTCAAATCCATTGACATGTATAGAAGAGAATCCGCAGGCCGCAGCCACGCCGGGTATCTCAAGTACTGCATCCTCCGGAATTCCGGATACTGCTCCTTCATTGGGGATATTTACAGAAAATACCTTCCGCTCGTCCAGCAGCAGGGATTTGATAATTTCCACCAGCTGTTCATGCTCCCCGTCTGCACGCTGAAACAGCTCCGGCTCCACTTCCCCGTCTCCTTCCCCCTGAGACAGCATATCCCGGTAGGTTTTTTCTCCTCTTGCAATCACATCCTCAATGGGAAATGCGTCTATGCCCAGAGTCGCTCCGTAATAGCGTCCTTCCGGAAACCGTTCCGGGAAAAATTCCACCGCATGGCGGTCTACCACTGCCGGGATTGCTCCATACCGCTCAAAAAATTCCCAGGAAAGGGGATTATCCATATGGTTTGGGATTTCCTTATCCTCCAGAAGCGGATTGAAGAAATTGCGCACATGGGGATTTTTTTCATGCTCCTCCTTCTGCTTTTTCACAATATCCAAAAGCTCCTGATGTACATCTTTCCCTTTTACCCGGATATCATACAGCCAGGTCAGATGATTGAGCCCTGCGCCGATGGTGGTCAGCTCCTTCACGTCTGCCCCAAGCATCTTCGCCAGGTATTTTTCCCCGTAAATCACGCCGTGGCACAGCCCTATGATTTTCACTTTGGTGACCCGCCGCACTGCCGTTACAATGGCAGTCATGGGGTTGGAATAATTGAAAAAATATGCTTCCGGGCAAAGTCTTTCGATGTCCCTTGCGATTTCCACCATAACAGGAATCATTCTCTGGGCCCTGGAAATTCCTCCGGGCATAACAGAATCACCTACCGGCTGATAAATATTGTATTTGCGGGGAATCTTCACATCCTGTTCCCAGGCTCTCCGGCCTCCCACCGCAATGGTGGTCACCACGAAGTCCGCCCCCGGAAGCAGCTGACGCCTGTCGGTGGATGCGGTAATCTGAATATCCGCTCCTTTCTGGGCCACCATCTTTTCCGCCAGTCTGCGGATAGAGGATAAAATTTCCTCATTGATGTCGCACAGCGCAATTTCCCAGCTTCCAAAACCTGACTGGATAAAATCTGCAATCAGCCCTTTGGTAAACACCGCGCTTCCTGCGCCAATCAGCACAATTTTCTTTCTCTCTGCCATCACTGTTCTCCTCCTTGCTCCCATGCCTGCGCCATAGCTTCATTGCATGCCTTTAAAAATCTTTTCAATATCTCTGTCTGCTCTTCATATTCTGCTGCATTCAGCTGTTCTATCTTCTCCCTGGGCAGAAACAGCTTGAGAAATCCCTCCTCCCCGGTGGCTGTCTCATACTCCCCGGAGGGTTTGAAATGGTTAAACACCCGGTCGAATTCCTTCTGGTTGCTGAACCGGTCAATCTCTGCAAAGATTCCTGCCGGCTGTTTTTTGTAGCTGTAAATGGCCCCGAAATAGGCGTACAGGGACATCTGTTTCTGATTGGTCAGCGTGTACCTAAATCCCTGGGCATACTGGCCGAAATTATCCTTGTCCTGAACATTTATAGCCACATCACAGATTTCGCTTTCCGCCTCCAGCAGTGTCTTCTCAAAAGCCTTTACCAGCCCCAGGGAATCTTTCAGGTTCTGGATATTCAATGTAAATCCTGTCTGGTACGCCGCCTCCACCATGGCTTCCGCCCCGCTCTTTACAAATTTCCGTAAAATTGCCGTCTGTTCCTTTCGCATCTTTCCGGACATATCCTCAAAGACTGCATCCGGCAGAAACAGCTTAAAGTACTCCTGCTCCTCTCTGCTGATTTCAAATTCCGGTGATTCTTTGATCTGTTCCACTACCCATCCATAAGTGTTTCTGTTATTCTGCTCATCCAGTTCTATCATCAGCCCATGCCGGGTTGCGGGATAGTAAATCAGCCCGATATGCAGATACAGTCCTGTTCCGGAACGCCTGCAGGTCACCCGGCACCGCAATCCGTACCAGTGAGGGCCGATGCAGTCCCCGGCATCCCGAATTACCTGAAATTCTGCGATTTCACTTTGTATTCCCAGAATCGCCTCCTCCAGAATATCCCCAAACCGGTGCATGGACTCCAGAGCCTTGATATCTACATGCAGTTTCTCCATTTTTATCCTCCTGTTTCTTTCGGTTCTGTGTTTTTTAAATTCCGTCTGCCTGTGCCTTTTATTTCTGCCTCCAGGGAAAATCAGGATTCTGCACACAGAGTTTTCCGCCGCTGATTTCGATAAATGTTCCGGTCAGGTAAGAAGCTTCCAGGGAAGCCAGAAATGATACTGCGTTGGCCACATCCTCCGGACTGCCCAGTCTGTGAAGGGCAATGGCTTCCACCAGTTCCTTTCCCTTGCTGTCAATAACGCCTGCGGTCATTCCAGTCTCAATGACTCCCGGAATATATCCGTTCACCCGGATGCGGTAAGGCGCAAGCTCTGCCGCCAGAGTTTTGGTCAGACTGTAAACTGCCGCTTTACTGGCTGCATAAGCCCCGCTTCCGGCAGAGCCTAACAGGGAAGCAAAGCTTGCCGCATTGATAATCACGCCGCCTTTTTCCTGCATGTATTTTTTACATTCCCTGGAACAGAGGAATACGGATTTCAGGTTCACGTTCATCACTGTTTCCCACAGCTCTTCTTCCATATCACAGATCATTGACTGGGGATAAATCCCTGCATTATTTACGAATACATCTATAGACCCCAATTCCTGTTCTGCTCTTTCAAATACTTTCTCCACAGAATCCGCTCTGGATACATCCATCACATAGGCTTTCACTTCTCCCAGGGGCGCAAGCTGCTCCCTTGCCTTCTCCAACTCCTGTTCCTTTAAATCACAGAGAAAAACTTTTGCCCCGGACTCCAGAAACTTTTTTGCAATGGCAAATCCAATGCCCTGAATTCCCGCCGCTCCGGTAACTCCCACTGTTTTTCCGCTAAAATCAAATGCCATAAAATCTCCTTTCCCTGTATCAAATGTTTCCTTCTGCTAAAACGTCTGCCTGTCCGAATCAGGCAGAGACAGGACTGCGCCCCTGCTTGCAGAGGAGGCCATTCTGGAATAAAGCCCCAGATAGCCTCTGGTATATCTGGGGTTCGGCGGGGTGAACTGCTCCATCCGCCGCTTCTGCTCCTGTTCTTCCACATGCAGAGTGATGCTGCCCGCCGGAATATCCACAGTTATTTCGTCCCCGTCTTTTACAATGGCAATGGGGCCCCCTTCCGCCGCTTCCGGTGAAATATGTCCTGCAAAGCAGCCGTTGTTGGTTCCGGAGAACCGCCCGTCTGTAATCAGCGCCGTGCTCTCCGCCAGTCCCATTCCGTACAAATATTTCATGGCTTTGTACATTTCCCGCATGCCGGGGCCTCCTTTGGGTCCTTCATAACGTATGACCACCACCGTTCCCGGCTGTATCTCTCCGCCTAAAATGGCTTCTTCCGCATCTTCTTCACAGTCAAAGACTCTGGCAAAGCCATGGAACACATGCATCTTTTCTTTGATGGCTGAAGGCTTGGTAATGCATCCTTCCGGCGCCAGATTTCCCTCTAATACCGCAATTCCGCCAAAGCTGCTGAAAGGTTCCTCCAATGTTTTGATTATGCTCCGGTTCACGTTCTTTTTTCTGATTTTCTCAAGGGTTTTTCCCAGAGTTTCCCCGGTTACCGTCATGGCTTCCAGATGCAGAAGGGAACGCAGCTCCTTCATCACCTGAGGAACGCCGCCGGCCTGGTGCAAATCCTCCATATTATATTCAGAAGCCGGATTGACTTTTACAATCAGCGGCGTTTCCATTCCTGCGGTTTTAAATTTTTCCATCATCACCCGGCTGTCAATTCCTGCTTCCCGGGCAACAGCCAGAAGATGCAGAATGCCGTTGGTGGAGCCTCCTGTGGCATTGAGAAACCGGACGGCGTTCTCTAGCGACTGTTCCGTAATAATCTGTCCTGCGTCTATGTTGTTTTCTACCAGAGATACAATCGTTTCCCCTGTTTCAAAGGCAATTCTTTTGCGTTCTGCATAAACTGCCGGAATCAAAGCTCCGTAAGGCAGAGTCATTCCCATGCACTCTGCCAGACAGCACATGGTATTGGCCGTACCGTAGAAGGAGCAGGAGCCGCAGCCGGGGCCGCAGGTATCTTCCAGTTCATACAGCTCTTCTTCTGTTAAACTGCCCGCTTTTACCATGCCGCAGCCTTCCGAAAGGGAGGTCAGATCCGACGCCCTCTGGTCGAATACCGGGCCGCCCTGCATGGGCCCGCCGGGAAGGAGGACGGCAGGCAGCTTCAGCCTTGCGGCCGCCATCAAAAGGCCCGGCACAATTTTATCGCAGGAGCCCAGAAGGACTACTCCGTCTAACTGGTGCGCCTGTACCATAATCTCCACGTCATTGGCAATCAAATCCCGGGAGGGAAGAATATAGCGCATCCCTTCATTTCCCTGGGCCGTTCCGTCACAGGCTCCGATCACGCCGAATTCCACCGGCGTTCCTCCCGCTGCATAAACGCCTCTCTTTACGCTGTCTGCCACCTCCCGCAGATTATAGCTTCCCGGCACCAGTTCACTCCAGGTATTGGCAATGCCGATGATAGGCTTTTCCAAATCCCGGTCGGAAAATCCCATGGACTTGTATACAGCCCGGTTAAAACTGAAATCCGGCCTTCTCAAAATCTTCTCGCTTCTTCTCACACTTATTCCTCCTACCGGATTCTTTCCAGCTTCAGGTTGCTTACCACATATTTGTAGCCTGCTTCTTTTAAGAATTTATGCGCCTTCTCGTTGTAATGGTATTCTTCTCCGTACAGCCAGCAGAACACCTCCACTTCCCGGCCGATTTTTTCTTCCAGATACCGCTTGGCTTCCACTATTTCCCGCTGCATATCCTCCTGGGAGGTCTCTTTGGTGATCTCAAAATGATTTCCGGTGTGGCAGCAGATCTCATGCCGCCCGGCAATCTCTCTTACCTCGTCCCAGGTCATTGCCACCCGCTGATCCGGATACAGATTTTTATCTGATACATTCAAGTCATGAGCCTCACTGAAGGCAAGCTGATCCATGACCGGAACATCCATAAAGAAGCTGGGAAGATAGAACCATCCGGTAAAATGATACTTATCCAGAATCGGCAGAATTACGTCATAATGATTGCGGAAGCCTTCAAAAATGGCGGGAATCAGACCTGGCTTGTCATAGGGCCACACTTTCGTCTCAAAAAACTGTCCCAAATCCTTTAACGTAACCGGAACAAAATGCTGGCTGAAGTATTTGATTTCCGCCTCAAACCGCTCAGCGTCCACCGGATTGGTATTGTGGTAATTCACCACCCGAATATAAGAATTGTTCATCAGATAACGAAACATTTCCAGGGTACGTTTATCCCGGGATACCAACTGCAGGAATTCTTTCATCTGAAAATTTTCCAACTTATTTTCCTCCCTTCTGCTGCTGACTTAAAAGCTCTGTTTTTGTTTCACACTGCCGGTCTGCTTCCCCGGCTTTGGGCTGCTGTTTTAAAAAATCTTTTACCACATCCCGGTACGGCACCGCTTCCCCGTCTGTCCCCGGCCGGAAAAACAATTCTGCCAATGCGCTCATGGCCGGCGCAATGCCCGGATAATGCCCCAGTTCCTCCGGCTCCAGTTTTTCATAGAGGCTGGCAAAAATCATTGCCGCTGCCGCCATAGCTCCATGCAGTTCCTTTTCTGCCTCAGGCCCCTGCCAGACAGCGTCCCAGGGCGCCGTCAGATCATCCAGTCCTAAAACCGCCGGAATCCCTTCGTTGGCAGTTACCCTTGTTTTGCAATATTCCATGGTTTCTTTATATTTGTCTAATTCCTGATGTTTTAAATCTTCCCAAACATCCTGCATCTCTTTCATTTCATCTGCTCCTTTCTCAAAGTTCATTTATGGTTGTCCGAAGCATTTTCCCATATGTAACAAGCAGTACAGCTGCTGTGATTCCTTCCACCGCCAGGGAAGCGGCCCACACGCCCGTCACCCCTGCCAGCCAGGCTCCGCCGATGACAGAAGCCACCGGAAGAAACAAGGTTCTCATAAAGGAAAAACAGACGGCTTTTCCAGCTGCCTGAATGGCCTGGAAAAAAGAAATCAATATCATATTTACTGCCGCCATGATATAAGAAACTGCCACAATACGGATGGCCCCGGCCGCCTGCTGCAAAAATCCGGCCTCCGGAACCAGAAAGATCCCCACAAACCATTCTGCCTGCCATTCCAGAACGATTACAAAGGCCGCCGACATGCCAAATGCCCATTTGACCGCCAGATTCGTAAATGCCTTTACCCGGCCGGGCATCCCCGCTCCGCTGTTGGCGCTGACCAAAGGCTGCATGGCATTGGAAACCCCGTTGATGGCCGCCAGTACAATGGTATTGATATTCACTACAATTCCATAGACTGCAATCAGGGCAGTGGCATTGGAAGCTCCGATCTGAATCAATACCGTATTGTACACAAAGGTCACAACTCCGCTGTCGATTTCTGTCAGAAAATTCGACATTCCCACTTTGACAATTGCGGCAATGTCCTGCATCCTCCCGCCCTGTAAGCACAGCTTCATGTCAGACTTTGGCCGGAGGGAGGCCAGAAGGCCCAGAATCACTGTGGAAGTCACCGCAAGGCTTGTGGCAAGAGCCGCTCCCGCCATCTTCCAGTCCAGCACATAGATAAAAAACACATCCAGAAAAATATTCAGTGAACAGGACAGAAGGGTTCCCGCCATGGCCAGCCGCGGCGCATTGTCATTACGGAGCATTGAAGTATAAAAGCATTCTCCCATGTAGGAAACAGCCAGAACCAGCACCCATTTCACATAATCGGAAACTCCCTGCCGCAGCTCTCCGACGCCGCCCAGTCCCGCCACCAGAGGCTCCAGAAAAGCCAGGCCCAACAGGGTAACCGCCGCCGCCAGTATCAGCCAGAGAGCCATGGCTTTGGTATAGATGCTTCTGGCCCTTTTTGTATCGCCTGCCGCCAGAAAGGCGGAAAACAGCGCTCCTCCTCCGGTTCCCAACAACAGCCCTGTGGCATACAGAGCCGTTGTCACCGGCCAGGCCAGATTTAAGGCTGCCAGCCCTTTTTCTCCTAACTTCTGCCCGATACACAGAGTATCAATAAAATAGTTAAAAGAAATCATTATGGTTGCTGATACGCTTGGGAGAAGATACTGCAGAAACGTCTCATTTACCTTCCCCCTCAGCAAATCAATCTGTTTTTTCATAAATCACCAGCTTATCGGTTCAGATTCTCTTCAATCATCTGGTTTCCCTCTTCCTCCATTCCCTTTAAAGCCGCTTCTATGTCTCCGTCTACCAAAAGCTGCCTTAATTTTTCACGGACGATGGTGTAGGTCAGTGTGGACGGCGTCTGCATATAAGCCCCTTCTTCCTCTGCAAAGGGCAGAACGTCTTTTGCAATGGAAATTGCTTTATCCACAGAACCCTGTTCGGGATCGTATTCCAGATCTTCCAACGCATCTTTTCTTGCTGGAAGCGCGCCTGTGGCATAAGCCCATTTTCCGGTTTGTTCTGCAGATGTCATAAACTCCACAAAGGCCCAGGCTGCTTCTTTGTTCTCGCATTTCTCAGAGACAATATATCCCCAGCCTCCGGTGCCGATGCTGATGGGGTCTGAGCCTTCCACCCATGCAGGCATGTTGAACACCTGCCAGTTCACATCCGGAATATCAATGGAAAAGCTGCCTGCATACCAGGGCGCCCCTACGCACATCGCTGCCGTTCCCTGGATAAACGCGTCATACCTGCTCTCTCCCTCATCGCTGACAGCCTCTTCTCCCTGGGTGTATTTCAGCAGCATCTCTGCCGCTTTCCTGCCCTCTTCTGTCAGAAAATGCACCTGATTGTTGGCCTCGTCCTTGTAGTCTCCGCCATGCTGAAGAATCAGGGAAAGGAAATTCGCCTCCCATTGCGCATACGTGTAAGCCAGTCCGGAACGGGTTACCTGTCCGCCGGAATCCTTCTGGGTCAGCTGTTCTGCCACCTCAAGCAGTTCCGAAAAGCTTGCCGGGCCGTTATTTTCAATCCAGCTCTTGGGAAGCTCTACTCCTTCCTGCTTTAATATGTCCATATTCACATAAAGACTGGGCGATTCCACATTAATTTCTGAAGGAATTCCATAATACTTATCTTCATATTTCTTATTCTTCAGCGCGCTCTCATAGTAGTTGTTTTCCAACTCCTCCGCGCTCATCACGCTGTCCGGAATTAATGCAATTTTTCCGCCTTTGGCCCAGTCGGTAATACTGGACCAGGTCTGAATTACGTCCGGCTCTTCTCCTGCTGAAAATGCCTGGGTAATCTTCTGGTCAAATTCCGGAAAATATTCCACCTGAATATTCACCTCCGGATATTTCTCCTGAAATTCTTTGATTGCCGGATTGAAATACGCTTTCCAGGGTTCTGTATCCTGCGTCCAGAATGTCAGATCTCCGTCAATTTTCCCGTCTCCGTCTTCCCATCCTTTTGCTCCGCCGCATCCTGTAAGTAAAGACGCTGTCATGGCTGTTGTCAATAATAACGCTGTAAATCTTTTCTTCATATGCATTGCCCCCTGTATAAAATAATAGTTGTCTGATGAGACTATAATAACATGTTGTTATGATATATACTTATTATATTTTTACTAAAACTTATTTTATATTTATTTATTACTGTTGACTTTTTATATTTTTTAAGATATATTGTAAATAAATTTTACAATTTTACCAAAATCAGCCAAGGAGTTTGCCATGTCTTATACCACGGACCGTTCTTTTACTGAATATACGGAATACACAAGTTCCTTTCCGCTCGCTCCCAAACCGAAACAGGCCCTTCTGGCCTTAGTCTGCTCCGGATGCGGCAGCTTTCATCATCAGGGAATTATTTCCGAATTTGAAGCCGGCCATTGTTTTCTGCTATATACCAGAGAAGCGCCCAATACGGCTGTCCTTTCCCCGGAGCTCTCCTGCCAAATCTCCCTGCTTTCTTTTTCCCTGACGGACGTGAACGCTCTTTTGGGCAGGGATTTTCAGGATACTGCCATCCGGGAGCTTTTTTCCGAAGAGGTTTCCTTTTGTCATCTTAAACTGTTACCGGAGCAAATGGACGCCATGCGTTCCTATCAAAAACTGTGCCTGTCCATGCAAAAGGATTCCCTGACCATTTACCGCCAGACGCTCCATGCCATGCTCTTATATTTTTCCCGCACTCTGGCGATTTTAAAACCAGAAAAGAGACAGGATTCCCGGGAATTTTTCTCCCGCAGTATTCTGACGGAACAGGTCAAATACCTGATTCGCCAGAATTACTCTGAATCTCTGTCTCTTTCTGATATTGCTGCTTCTGTATTTGCAAATCCCAGTTATTTAAGCCGGGTCTTTAAGGAGGAAACCGGCATCCCTCTTTCCCATTACATCAATCAGGTCCGCATCCAAAATGCCATGGTTCTTTTGGAAGATACGGAGGAATTGATCATTGACATTGCCGTGGCCTGCGGCTACAATTACATTCCGCATTTTAACCGGGTTTTCAAAGAACATACTGGCATGACTCCCGGCGCCTACCGGAAAAGCCGCCGCATAAACAGAAAATCTTCGGATTAAAAGCCGCCGCATAAACGGAACCTCTTCTAAGTTAAAAACCTCCGCTTTCATTCCCGGGCTAAAGCAGCTCAGGACTTAGAAAGCTGATAGGCCACATCCACAATCATGTCCTCCTGGCCGCCTACCATGCCCCGCCTGCCCAGTTCTTTCAAAATATCTCCTGTTTTCAGTCCGAACTGCTCCGCCGCACGTCTGGCATGAAGCAGAAAACTGGAATACACGCCGGCATATCCCAGCATCAGAGCATCCGTGTCAATGGTTTGGGGCCGCAACATTATGGGCTCCACTTGCTCCTCCGCCGTCTGCAGAAGTTTTTCCAGATTTACTCCTGTCTGACATTCCATCCGCTCAAGCAGCGCAGTAAAAACTTCAATCTGGCAGTTGCCGGCTCCCGCGCCCAGTCCCCGGCAGGTGCCGTCGATATAGGAAGCCCCTTCCTCCACAGCCGCCAGAGAATTGGCCGCTGCCATTCCCAGATTATTATGGGCATGAAATCCCACTGGAATACTCAGCTTTTCTGTCAGAAGGCTGACCCTTCTTCTCACATCATCCGGCAGCAGATATCCGGCCGAATCCGCCAGATTCACATAATCCGCTCCGGCATCCTCAAACAGCCTGGCCTGCTCTAAGATCTGCTCCGGTTTGGCCATGTGCACCATCATCAGAAATCCCGCCGTAAACATGCCCATGCTTTTTGCGGCTTTGATGTGCTGCAGTGACACATCCGCCTCTGTCACATGGGTGGCAATCCGCACTGCCCGGACGCCTCTGTGATACGCTTCCTTCATATCTGCAATGGTGCCTATGCCCGGAATCAGCAAAGCGCCCAGTCTGGCACGTTTGATAACAGACGCCGCTTCTTCTATCAGCTCCATATCTGGTGTCTCGGAAAAACCATAATTGATGGAGGAGCCTGCAATACCGTCTCCATGGCTGATTTCTATGATCGCAACGCCTGCCTCATCCAATCCTGCAGCTATATTTCTCACCTGTTCTCTGGTAAAACTGTGGCTCATGGCATGACTGCCGTCCCTAAGGGTAGTGTCTATGAGCCTGATTCTATCTTTCATGCTGTTTTCCTCCTTATATCTGTGATTTTTTTATCTTCTTATCATCAATTCTCCATATATCAGCCCTTCAGCAGCCGTTCCCTTGCAATTTTTTCAGCAACTTCAATTGCCGCAGCGTTGATAATATCCAGATTGCCGGAATATTTCGGCAGAAAATCTCCGGCTCCCTCCACTTCCACAATTACCGTCACCTGACTGCCTTTTATAATGGGCGGCGTCCGCAATTTGTATCCCGGCACATAGCTTTGCACCTTTTCTACCATCTGGCTGACTGAGGCGGTAATTTTCTCTCTGTCCGGGTTTTTCACCAGTGAATGAATGGTATTTGTCATCATCAGAGGCGGTTCTGCCGGATTTAAAATAATAATGGCTTTCCCTTTATCCGCCCCGCCCACTGTTTCCAGAGCCCTGGCAGTGGTTTCTGTAAATTCATCAATATTCGCCCGGGTTCCCGGCCCTGCGCTTTTGGAAGAAATGCAGGAAATGATTTCTGTATACTGACTGTCCGCCGCCTGGTTGATGGCATAGGCAATCGGTACTGTGGCCTGCCCGCCGCAGGTTACCATATTGAAATTCATTTCATCGGAAAGACGTTCCAGGTTCACGCAGGGCACCACATAGGGGCCTACGGCCGCCGGCGTCATGTCGATGGCAATTTTTCCTGCCTTTCTCAGCAGCGGGGCGTGGAATGCATGGGCTTTTGCTCCTGTGGCGTCAAAGACAATCTGAATTTCATCCTTCTCAAGAATTGCCTCCACTCCCTCTGTGGTTGTCTCAAATCCCAGCTTTTTTGCCCGCCGGATTCCCTCGGATTCCACAATGCCCACCATACAGGACATTTCCAGATATCTGCTTCGCATAATTTTATACATCAAATCAGATCCTATATTCCCCGGCCCGATAATCGCCGCTTTTACTTTCTCCATAATTTCCTCCGTTCTGCATTTTTAAAGATTTCTTGTCTGTATTTACTGTTTCTGCACCAGAATGTCTGCATAAAGCTCTTCAAAGTCTTTTTGGGCAAAATATCCGGTTCTCTCCTGTCTGGCATTTGCCGCTGCCAGAGCGCTGGCATAGCGGAGAATCTTTGGCGGTTCCCAATGATTTTTTATGCCGATTGCAAATCCGGCCATCATGGAATCTCCGCAGCCTACGGTATTAATTGTTTCTATTTTGGGCACGGCTGCCTGATAAATGCCCGAAGCTACAGCCATAACCGCCCCTTCCTGACCAAGTGAAATCACAACATAAGAAATTCCCTGTTTTCCAAGCCGCTCCGCCGCCAGAAAAAGCTCCTCCCTGGAAAGCTCCTCCTTACCTGTCAACTGTCTGATTTCATCCTGATTGGGCTTAATCAGTACAGGCGCTGCCCTGACACATTCCTGCAATGCAGGCCCGCTGGTGTCTAACAATACCGGAACAGACGCCCGTTTTGCTTCCTGTATCATTCTCACATACACATCTGCCTCCATGCCCCGGGGCAGGCTTCCGGATATCACCACCGCTTCGGCGTCTCTCAGAAGTTCCCGATATCCGCGTTCCATCTGACTGATTTCTTCATCGGAAATCTCCAGACCGCCTTCCAGTATTTCCGTCTGCAGGCCAGTTTCCTCCTCCGCAATATTAAGGCAGATCCGGCTTTCGCCGCCAACATGCACAAAGCCGGCAGTAATTCCGTCCCTGCCGGCAAGCTCCTCCAATAACGCTCCGGTATGCCCGCCTGCAAACCCAAAAGCCGTTGCCTGTTCTCCTGCAAGTACGGCAACCCTGGCCACATTCAGCCCCTTTCCCCCTGCGCTGCATTGACATTCCAAAACACGGTTTACCTCACCCAGCCGCAGTTTTTTCACCTGATACCGTTTGTCAATTGCAGCATTTAACGTTACCGTCAGAATCATAGTTCCTCCTTTCCTGATTGTTCTATAATACCGAACGATGTTCTGATTTTTGATTATTAATTTGGGATTGCCGTATGAAAGATCACAGACACCAGGGATAGATATACCTGGCGAATGAATCTTCTATATCTGGTACAGAATTTCTCCATGCGGCATCCCCATCTTCTCACAGATTTATCGTTCAATATTATTGAATCATGTTCGTAATTTTGATTATAATATAAAAAGCGAAACTTTTCAAGAGATTTTCGTGATTTTCAGCTTCCACGATATCCCAGTTTCCTGGAAATATCTTCCGCCGCCTTTTTCAGTCTGCAGGAAGCCTCCCTGATCTGCTCCTCAGTCATTCTGACTGCAGAACTGGAGATACTGATTGCCGCTGCAGGCTTTCCCTGATAATCATAAATGGCAGAAGCCACACATTTCAGCCCAAGCTCCACTTCCTCATTATCTATCGCATACCCTCTCTGACGGATTCCTTCCAATTCTCTGAGGATGTCGTCTTTTGCGGTAAGGGTATGGGGCGTCAGGGGTTCCCGCTTCTGCCCTTCCAGTAAAAATTCAATTTCCCTCTGCTCTAATTCTGCCAGAACTGCCTTGCCAATTCCGGTACAGTACATAGGCGCCCGTTTCCCCACCTGGGAATAAACAATTCTGGTGTCCGGCGCATCCACTTTGTCGATATAAACTACTTCATAATCCTTGTACAGCCCCATATGCACTGTCATTTTAAAACAGGCGGACAGCTCCTTCAAATAGGGTTTTGCAAGTTCCCGAATGTCCATCCGCTCCTGGACAATACAGCCCATTTCAAAGAGTTTCAGCCCCAAACGGTAACATTTATTTTCCGGATTCTGCTCCAGATACCCTTCCTGCACCAGAGTATTCACCAGTCCGTAAATCGTGCTTTTTCCAAGGCCCATCTGCCGGGAAATGTCTGTAATTCCCAGTTCCGAGATGCTTCCGGCAAAGCATTCCAGAATACGAAATGCACGTTCTACAGACTGAATTGTAACTCCCTGACCCATAAATTTCCACCTTTTCTTCTTTCTTCCGTTCTGCTGCTATTTACTGACAGAGTATCTTGCTGCAGTCGCACTGCTATCGTATGCTCCGCTTGCAGAGTATGCTGCTGCAGCCCACCGCTATCCTGCTCTATCCTGCCGTAAATTCCGCTTGTAGACTATCCTGCTCACCGTTATCCCACTGCAATATCTGCCGCCGGAATATCTCCGCCGCCTAAATCTGCGCCTCCCAGCTCCGCCGCCGGAGCTGAAAGATCCGGCATTCCGCCTCCTGCCAGTTCCGCTGCGATCATCATCTGTACCTGCTGCTCAATCTGGGCCTCAATCTGGGCTTCTGTCAGTTCTATGCCGTCCTCGCTTAACTGCACTTCCACGCCGTCCATGGGAATATATGCCCGTTCAAATTCTGTACCGTCCGAATTGTCTGCATTGCTCATATTCTTCTTATATTCCAAATCCGCTTCTTCCATTTTGCCATGCTCTATATTCCGGTGCATCCGGCGCCTCTGCATCAGTTCCATCTGCTGACGTTTCTGCTTTTGAACCTTCTGGGATTTTTCATTTCTGGCTTTCTGCTTTAAGTTCTGCTCTTTCCGTTTGACCCGAAGCTTGATATCATTTTTCTGCTGCTGTTCTTCCGCCTTTGCTTCTGCGGCATGTCTTTTCTGAAGCTGCTCTTCCTGCTTTAAATTCTGGGTTTTCATCTGAGCGCAGCGAACCATCCGTTTGGCATGAATAATCGCAGCGGCAAGCTCCGATTCCTTAAATTGCCCGGTTCCCTTGGCCTTGAGCAGATTGGCAAGTTTTCCCTTGGCCTGGGCCAGCACCTGGCCTGCGCTCTGGGATCTTTTTGCCCGGGTCAGCGCGGAGCGGATCTCCCTGGGATTGTAGTTGACGTTTTTCTTTTTTACTTTATTCTTATTGTCCTTCTTCGGAATTCCTCCGTATCTTTTTGCACTGTCGGTTGATATGCTTCCCTGCATGCTTCCCGACGCCACGCCGCCGGCGCTGTACGATGTCACCTTCATAGCTCTTCCCTCCCTGAAATCACTTTTATATAACATCGTCACTTTTTTCCAAAAAATAAACCGCTGGAAAGAATACATTTCAAATACTCTTTCCAGCGGCCTATCGTACATTCTTATTTTCCGATTCTATACTAATTCCAGAAGAACCTCTAAAGCGCCGTCACCTTTACGCTGACCAATTTTCACGATTCTGGTGTATCCACCGTTACGGCCTACATATTTTGGAGCAATTTCGTCAAATATCTTGGTTGCAACGTCAACTTTCTTGGTGTTTTTCTTCTTTCCTGCGTTTTCAGCGGGAACAGATGTTACAGAGTATAATACCTTGTTCATCTGCCTTCTTGCATGCAAACGGGAAGGAAGGTCTTTTTTGATTTTCTTCTCTACTTCGTCGTATACAGTAACTTTCTTACCGTCTACTACTTCTTTCACTCTCTTGCCGTCTTTGTCTTTACGGGGCACTTTGGCGGTTACTGTAACCTCTTCAAAGTTATCTTTTTCCCGAACTGCCATGGCAATCAAGCCTTCTGCCACTTTGCGGATTTCTTTTGCTTTTGCTTCAGTAGTAACAATTTTGCCATGGTATAACAGCGCTGTTACCTGGTTTCTGATCAAAGCTTTTCTCTGATCAGAGGTTCTGCCTAATTTTCTATATTTAGCCATTTTAATCGTCCTCCATTTTAATATCCGGCAATGCCTTTTGGTCTTATTTACCGAACATGTGATTTGCAGGGTTTCGCCTTTTGGTCTTACAAACCCTGTATTTGAACCAGACTGCTGATTCTGCTGCACCCCTCAGGGATTTTATTCCTCTCCGGGATTCAGCTGCAGGCCTAATTCTTTTAACTTCGCTAACACTTCTTCTAAAGACTTACGTCCGAGATTACGAACTTTCATCATATCTTCCGGTGTTCTGTTTGTTAACTCTTCCACGGTATTAATTCCTGCCCGTTTCAGGCAGTTATAAGAACGAACGGACAACTCCAGTTCATCAATATTCATTTCAAGAACTTTTTCCTTTGCATTGTCTTCTTTTTCTATCATGACTTCTGCAGTTCTTGCATTCTCAGATAAGTCAATGAACAGATTCAAATGCTCGCTTAAAACTTTTGCTGCCAGACTTACTGCCTCGTCCGGTTCCAGTGTACCGTTTGTATATACGTCAAGGGTAAGCTTATCGTAATCTGTGATTTGTCCCACACGGGTATTCTCAATGGTAAGATTCACACGTTCTACCGGCGTATAAATGGAATCTACCGCAATCACGCCGATGGGCACATCTTCACTCTTGTTCTTATCAGCACTTACGTAGCCTCTGCCTTTGGTAATGGTCAGTTCCATATACAATCTGGAATCTGCGCCGCCGTTCAAATGGGCGATTACCAAATCCGGATTCAATACCTGAATATCAGGATCAACCTGGATATCGGCTGCTGTAACTACGCCTTCACCTTCAAATTCAATGTAAGCAACTTTAGACTCGTTTGTTGGGCTGGTGTTTTTTAATGCCAGATTCTTGATGTTCATAATAATCTCAGTTACATCTTCCTTTACGCCGGGAATAGAACTGAACTCATGCAAAACACTTTCGATTTTTACCTGGCTGACTGCTGCGCCTGGCAACGAAGAAAGCATAATTCTTCTTAAAGAATTGCCAAGTGTAGTACCATAGCCTCTTTCCAGTGGTTCTACAACAAATCGGCCGTACTTTTTGTCTTCTGAAATTTTGGAAATTTCAATTTTTGGTTTTTCAAAATCGAACACTACAAAGTCCCTCCTTTTCGGGTATCGTTGCTTGTTAATGATTATTTAGAATATAACTCGACGATAAGCATTTCGTTTACCGGAACGTCAATTACTTCTCTGTTCGGTAATTCTTTTACAGTACCCTTCAGGTTTTCCTGATCTGCCTCCAGCCATTCCGGAACCAGTCTTCCGGCTGTAACTTCAAGGATGTCTTTGTATCTCTGGGAACCTTTGCATTTTTCTTTGATTTCGATTGTATCTCCGGCTTTTACCAGATAGGAAGGAATATTGACCTGTTTGCCGTTTACCATTACATGCTTGTGATCAACAATCTGCCTTGCTTCTTTTCTGGTTCTTGCCAGGCCTAAACGGAATACTACGTTATCCAGTCTGCTTTCCAGAATGGTCATCAGGTTCTCACCGGTCATGCCTTTCATCCTGTCAGCTTTCAGGTAGTAGTTATGGAATGGTTTTTCCAGTACTCCGTAGATGAATTTCGCTTTCTGTTTTTCTCTCAACTGAAGTCCGTATTCAGAAACTTTTCTGTTTGCTCTCTTCAACTGTCTGTTGGACTTCTTATCTATTCCTAAATAAATTGGATCTAAACCAAGAGATCTGCATCTCTTAAGAACGGGAACTCTATTTACTGCCATCTTATTTTATACCTCCTAATCAGACTCTTCTACGTTTGGGCGGACGACATCCATTGTGAGGCACCGGAGTAACATCTTTGATGCTGGTTACCTCAAGGCCGCATGCCTGAAGCGCACGGATTGCCGCTTCTCTTCCGGAACCCGGACCCTTAACCATAACGTCTACTGTTTTCAACCCATGTATCAGAGCTGCTTTTGTCGCTGTTTCTGCTGCCATCTGTGCGGCATACGGAGTAGATTTCCTTGAACCTCTAAAGCCAAGACCGCCTGCACTTGCCCATGATAAAGCATTTCCTTCAGCATCTGTAATTGTTACAATTGTATTGTTAAAAGATGACTGAATGTGCGCCTGTCCACGTTCAACGTTTTTCTTTACGCGCTTTTTTGTCACTTTTTTTCCAGTGTTTTTCGCCATATCTAAACTAACCTACTTTCTGAATAATTTATTTACTTGTTCCGGGGCGGTGATATCCGGCAAACCTGCAAACATCCCTGACGCTTCAGGCCGCTCTTTCCCGCCTATTTCTGCTAAGCGGCAACTGCTTATTTCTTCTTATTCGCAACAGTTCTCTTAGGACCTTTTCTGGTTCTTGCATTGGTCTTTGTTTTCTGACCGCGAACCGGAAGTCCTTTTCTGTGACGGATTCCGCGATAGCATCCGATTTCCTGCAATCTCTTGATATTCAAAGCGATTTCTCTTCTCAAATCACCTTCCACCATCTGGGAAGCGTCAATCACTTCACTGATTCTCTTTACTTCTTCATCTGTCAAATCTCTGACACGGGTATCCGGATTCACTTTGGCTTCTGCCAGAATGCGGTTAGAACTGGTTCTTCCGATTCCGTAAATATAAGTCAATCCTATTTCCACACGTTTTTCTCTTGGTAAATCTACACCTGCGATACGAGCCATGTATGTCGTACACCTCCATAATATTTTCTTATTGATAACTGCAATAGTTCAGGCAAACCTGCAACAAAATCTGCCTTACACACGAAAAACAAACATATACAGCTACGGTTGCTCGTCCTGAAATGAGTGTATATCTTTGTTCTCTGCTTACTATTTGGTTCTGCACGTTCTTCCGGATTCCCTCGGTATCAAAAAACCCGGAAACAGCCGCACCTGCTGTTTATTATGAACAGTAAAACATGATTCGGGAACAACCGTCCCTGGTGTTTCACTACAGCCGCACATAAATAAAATGTTTTTTCAAAAAGGAAGTTCTGCCCGGCAAATACCCGGCAAAACCTGCGCCCGATCCATGCGCCTCATTATCCCTGTCTCTGTTTATGTTTTGGATTCTCACAGATAACCCGGATGCTTCCTTTTCTCTTTATAATCTTGCATTTCTCACAAATAGGTTTTACGGATGATCTTACCTTCACAGCAATTCCTCCTTTCTGCTGTCTGTACAGTTTCATTGAACCTGCCTCTTGTTTTTGTACACAAAAACAACTCGCTCCAAAAGCGTTCACGAGTTATTATATCATCTGATTTTAGAAAAATCAAGGGAATAACGAAATTTTTTGTACTGAAATTTTCACTCCGGTGACAGGTCGGCTGCTCTGCCATATGCCTCTCACCGGATACTGAAAATTCTGACATTCTGTTCTATTTTATTTTGCTGCTTTGTTTCACCTTGCTCCACGGGCCATACAGTGTCTCTTTACCGACTTTTTTATAGCTGCGGAGCCTTACGTAGTATTTCTTCCCGGCCTTCAGCTTTTTAAATGTGTACGAAGCCTTGGAAGTTTTCTGGGATTTCATGCTTTTCTTAAAATTCTTGGCAGTGCTTACCTGAATCTGATATCCGGAGGCTCTTTTATCTTTTGCCCATTTCACTGCCAGTTTCTTTCCCTTTGCCGCCTTAACAGATTTGATTGCCGGCTTTTTAGGGCTTACTTTGACTGTTACCCTGACAAGATCTTTGTCTGTCCTGACCGTTATCACTGCAATTCCGGTGTTTTTAACTGTCACCTTTCCGGTGTTTCTGTCCACTGCGGCAATTTTCGGCCTGGAGCTGGCAAAGGCCAGCTTACCTGACGAGGAAGCCCGGATTTGGAAAGGCTTCGCGCCGTAAGTAACTTTATACAGTTTTTTTGTACAGGTGACAGACATATCCTGCTGTTCTTCGGCTTTTATAATTGTAAAATTTACTGTTTTGCTGCCGGTATAATTCCCTTTGCCGGTAACAACTGCTTTTGCCGTTCCTATATTGACATTATTGCTGTATGAAACTGTATAATCTGTATTCAGAGTAAGCGTTTTTCCGTTTAATCGGACTGTGACAGCCGGAGTTTTGGCTTTTCCGTCATAAATGCAACTGTTTTTCTCTAATGTGACCTCAGACTTGGAAATATCCTCCTTTGCCGGGTCATCCTGGAGGGAATCATCCTGGGAAGAATCCGGCGGCTGGTTGTCTGAAACAAGGCGGAACAAAAAGTCATGTTCTTTTGCATAATCGGCTGCCGCTGAGTTCTCATCTGTGCCATAAATCACAAAATCAGAAATTTTTACTCCATCAGAAAGTCCAAAAGCCTTGCTGCCGATACTTGTTACACTGCCAGGTATTGTCACGCTCTTCATGCTGCTGCAATTGTAAAATGCATAGGCCCCTATGTTTGTTACGCTGTTTGGAATGATTATTTCTGTTAACCCGCTGCAGTTGTAAAACGCTTGCTCTCCGATTTCCTCCAAACTGTCAGGCAGCTTTAGTTCCGTTAATCCGCTGCAGCCGACAAATGCGCAGTATTTGATTTCCTTCAAACTGCCGGGCAGCTCCAATTCCGTTAATCCGCTGCAGCCGGAAAATGCGTACTCACCAATGGCTGTTACATGCTCCGGCATTTTCGTATTGCTGCAGCCGGCTATAAGAATACCGCTGTCTTTCGATATAATGGCATTGCAGTTATTTCTGCTGTCATATGCTTCATTATTACTGTCAACTGTGATACTTTCCAGGCCGATACAATAGTGGAATGCCGCTTCATCAATATTGGCCACACTGTCTGGAATTGTTAAGTTTTTGAGGCTGCTGCAATTGGAAAATGCATAGGCCCCTATATTTGTTACGCTGTTTGGAATCGTTAGTTCCTGCAATTTTTTGCAGCCATAAAATACATAAGTTTCAAGGCTGGTTATCCCTTTTCCTACAGACACGCTTGTTAAATTTGCGCAATTGGTAAACGCGCGGCTTCCGATACTTGTTACACTGTCCGGAATGATCAGTTCTGTCAATCCGCTGCAGCCTTCAAAGGCAAATTTCCCAATGCTTTCCATATTATCAGGCAATACTACGCTCTCCAACCCGCTGCAGCCCCAGAATGCCGATGCTCCGATGCTGACCACACTGTCCGGCACTTGTGTGCCTTTGCAGCCTGCAAAAAGTTCATTGGTTTCTGTCCTGATAATCGCATTGCAGTCTTCCCTGCTGTCAAATACTGTATTATTTTCGTCAACCGTAACACTCTCCAAACTGCTGCATCCGCGGAATAAGCCAAACCCGTCACTCTCAATGGTTGTTACTCCGCTTCCGATTGCCAGGCTTGTTAAACTGGTGCAGGAGCCAAATGTCATTCTTCCGATATATCTCACATTGTCCGGAATTGTCACACGTTCCACATTGTAGCCAATAGAAGAAAACAGATTGATGCTTGTAACCTTCTTCCCCTCAATCTCTGCAGGAATGATTATATCTGTATCCTCTCCTGTATACTTTTTGAGCTCTACGCATTCCTCGCCCTCAATGCCGTGTACTTCATCCAGAATATACATCCATTCCTCTGATTCCATCCAGTCCCCTGCGCGGGCTTTTATGCTGTTCAAAGGCATACTTGCCATCAGAAGCAGCAGAGCCAGAAATCCCGCCAATCGTTTCCTGCCATTTTTCATTCTTCTTCCCGTCCTTTCACATTTACTTCACTTTCACTGATTTCACTGCAGAATAGGGTGATATCACAGTCATTCCCTTTCCTTTTTTATAGGCGGCAATTCTGTAGTAATACGTTCTGCCTGACTTTAACTTTTTATTGGTATAAGATACAGCAGAAGCGCTTTTTAACGTTTTCACTTTTTTGTAGCCGCTCTTTTTGAATGCGCTGCGGTATACATAATAGCCGTTTACACCCTGAATTTTTTTCCACTTTACAGTTGCAGTTCTTTTTCCCGCTTTCACAGAAGAAATCTTGGGCTTTGCAGGAGCCTTTACAAAATTCGCTGACAGAGCATACCTGCAGAATACCGCTGAACTGTCATAAGTTCCTTTGACTTTAATATAATAAATCCCTTTCTTTACATCCAGGCTGAAGGCTTTTTCTGCTGCAATTCCATTTAACCCGGCAACTGTATTTAATTTCCTGTCATAGACAACAACCTCCCATCCGGAACCCACGTCGCTTATCTGGTTTGTGTCTGAAGAGGAAAGTTTCACGCTGATTTTTCCGGATGCCGGTATATTTAATTTATAAAAATCTTCATCTCCTTTTGCTCCGGTAATGCCGTGATACGTTTTGCCCGATTTAATGGAAGTGGCTGCTTTCGCCGTTCCATTGGGTTCCGATTCCCAGTTTGCCGCCGCTTTCTGAACCACCTTCAAATCATAGACAGACTTTACCGCATCGCTGTAATATTTTCCTATCTGAATATAGAATACTCTGCCCGGCTTCGCATAGGGCAGAATCACACTGGTCCAGGTCTTTGTTATCCCTGTTCCTGAAGTCAGCGCCCTTCCTGTTTCATCCAAAACATTAATATACCATCCTCCCCGATTTGAGATATTTGTCTCATTATGTGCAAGCTGCACCTGGAAATATCCCTGGGCGCTTGTTTGAAACCGGAAAAAGTCTGTGTCATACTTACTTTCTGTAATTCCATGATACGTATGGTTTACTGATATGGCGCTGGCCTCCGCCATCGTTTCATTTGACTCTGACTCCCAGTCTGCGGAAGCGGTCTGCGTAACAGTCAAATCATAAACGCTGTTAACTGCTGAACTGTAATATTTCTCAACCCGGATATAAAATATCCTTCCCGGATCTGCATAGGGAAGCACAATACTGGTCCAGGTCTTTGTAATCCCATAGCCCGTAGTCAGCGCTTCTCCTTTCTCATTCAGCACATTTACCTCCCAGCCGCCTTCACTTGTGTCGTTTGCACTGTTATGGGCAAGCTGCACTTGAAAATATCCATGAGCTGTGGAGGTAAACTTAAAATAATCTACATCATCTTCCGTGTCGAGCACTTCAGAATATGTTTTATTCACCTGTATTTCCATTGCTTCCGCCATGGTTCCCCCGGCATCCGGCCCTGCCGCATATACCATCCGTTCCTGTCCCTGCAGGAAAAATGCTCCCAACATAAATGCCATTGCTGCCAGCATTACCATGCTGTTTCTCCATTGTCTTTTCATAAAATCACCCGTTCCTTTCTTACAGCCACACCTTGATCCCCTTAAAATTCCTCATACTCCACACTGCCGTCCGAATAAGTAATTTCATAATACCCATGGCCGGAACCGTTGCAGTCATAAAATGCCTTTTTAGACACTACGGATCTTCCGGAATCGCCGGAGGATTCTTCCTGGGTTCCCACCCTGACAACTTTATTCACCGGCTCCTTCGTAACTGTTTCCTCTGCCGTTTCCCTGGATTCCTCTGTTCCGTCCACATAGGTAACCTGATAGGTAACCTGTTTTTCTCCGTTTTCGCCGTTTGTACTGACTTCCTCCTGCCCTTTTGCCATGGAGCTGTCGTCCTCATAGACAGTTTCATACTCGATGGTTTCCGTTTCCACAACCGTATCAAAGGTCACCCGGTTTACCACAATTTTCATGCCCTCTGTCACTGCCTCTGTGACTGCGGGGGTGACGCGGTCGTCTTTTCCCAATGTGATTTTCAGTTCTTCCAATACGTCGCCAACCTTCCCCGCCTCTGTTTCCCGGGCGTAGGTTTCTCCGTCGCACACCACCTCTATACTGTAGGAATAAGAGATTTTCACTTCCATCCCATCTTTGATGTATTCATCCAGTTCATAATTGACATGCTGCTTTTCTCCCAGAGTAATTCCTTCCTGCTCCAGAAGGTCGCCGATGGTTCCGCCCATCATCACTACTTCTCTGGTGGCTCCATCCGCCGTCAGCTTTACGGTATTCTTTCTGGAAATCACAATTTTCCCGGCTTCTGTTATCTTTGTATCCAGTGCGGGGCTGATTTCATCTCCTTCCTTCCATGTAATTTCTGCGTCCTTCAGAATCTCTTCCACTGTAGACGGGGTGGAAACCTCCAGCTCTGTAACAATGCCGCCGTCCTCAATCTGCACTTCTGCTTTTTTGCAGGCGCACAGCCCCAGTAAAAAAACTGCTGCCACAGCAAGCAGCATAATTTTCTTTCCCATTCTCATGACAATTATTCTCCTTTCTCCAGCTGCCTGGTCTGAACCCTTTTGCTGCTCCCCTGATCTGCTGTCAGCACTTGAATCTCTGCCGGCCAGGTATCTATTTCATTCTTTTTGATGTAAACCTCATACCCATTCTCTTTTGTGTGATACGCCCTGCGGCAATCTCCGTTTATGCAGACCAGAATATCCGTTTCCTCCTTTAACAGCCCGTCTGTCACTTTTCCGCTGATTTTATAATAGTTAAAATCATACTCCAGGGCTTTCAGCGATATGGTGGTATCCGATTCTATGGTTTCGGCGGCCTGGGGCCGTTCCGTTTTCGGAGAGGAAATAATCGGCGGCATGGTGAGATATTCCGACAGATTCCGCTCCACCTTTTCCAACACCACTGTGTCCGGATGATACTGCTCCATCAGGCTTTCCAGTCCATAGGGCACCTCTTTTGTAAACCATGCCTTTTCAAACTGATCCGCCAGCAGAGGAATCAGCGTATTTCCAAAAGAATCCCGAAACATCAGCAATGTGCCGCTGCCGGTCTGGCCTTCTGTTTCAATCCATACGTCCTCCACGCTTTCTGCATCATTGGCATAGGAATGCTTTTGTTCAATCCCATAATGATAATTTAATTCCTTTTCCCCGTAAAAGGTATAAAGCATCCGGTCCAAATCCCCGTTTTCATCTTTGGCCCGGGTAACGGGAGCCTCCTTATAATCCTCATAGGCATATCCCAGTCCGTCCATTATGCACCGGTAAGCCATCAGGGCGCCTTTTTGGTTCCAGTGGGAGTCACGCTTTAAATACAGCGTCTCATCTTCCTGCCGAAACAGCTTCAGCAAATCCGCATAAGGAACCCCCAGTTCCTGCAGCTTAGGCTCCAGCAAATCCACATTGTGCGTTTTATCTGCAATATGGGAATCATAATAGGGCATGTTCCCGCCATACAGGGTATTTTTATTGGGCGGAACCGTCAGGAGAAAATCACTCCCTTTCTCTTCCACATACTGCCAGACCAGAGAAATGTTATGGGCCAGGTTATAAATCTCCCGGTCAGACATCCTGCCTGTTCCCAGATAATCCTCCAGTGTTGAAGTGTAGTAAAGCCAGCCCTCTGTCCCATAGATGACCGTATCCACATTAGAAACCCCAAACAAAGAAGTCTGAATCTTTGCGTCCGCATAAATCAATTCATTGCGGAATGCAAAATGCTCCTGGAAATAAGCCTCAAATTCCTGAAAATAATCCAGGTTCCAGGCTCCCTCCTCTGTCTTTAACTTCGGAAACTCAGCCATTGCCTTATTTTCCGTGGTGACAGTTGTAGGATGCACCGCCATTCCCGCAAAGGGCACCAGACAGGCCCCCAGGCAGGCGATTATAAATATCCAATATTTTTTCATACCTGTTCTCCTCTTGATAAACCTTCGGCCGCCGGTTTGCCGAAACGCCGCCCCGTTTATGAATAAAGCATCCCGGCAGTACCGCCGCCGGATTAAAATCTGAAATAGATAAACGGATTATAAGAACCTCCTGACAGCCTGAGGATACACCACAAAAGCAATGCAAAAGCTGCCAGATACAAAATCAGCTGCACTGTATGTTTCTTCGTATCCGAAAAGACAGGTAATACCCGGCAGACAGGCGCGCATCCGATTACGGCTGCCGATAACATGACAAGAAAATAGGGCGTAAGCTGCTGCCAGACCAAAGACATGGAGGCTGCCGAACATTCAAATCCTGTAAACATTTTTCCAATGAAGAGAAGCCCGTAGCCCAGGGTATCTGCCCGGAAAATCACAAATCCCACGGTTACTGTCAACATGGTGTAACCATGCAGCAAGGCAGAAGGCAGCTTTTTCAATGACGGAACATATTCTTCGAAAAAGCTGAAGGCCCCATGGAACAGCCCCCATACCACAAACGTCCAGTTGGCTCCGTGCCAGAGCCCGGTTAAGAAAAATACAATCATTTTATTCAGCCCTGTCTGCACTTTCCCTTTCCGGCTGCCGCCAAGGGGAATATAGACGTATTCTTTAAACCAGGAGGACAGGGAGATATGCCAGCGCCGCCAGAACTCTTTAATGGTAAGGGAACCGTAGGGATGCGCAAAGTTTTCTCTGAAATGGAATCCGAACATCCGCCCCAGACCGATTGCCATGTCACTGTATCCGCTGAAGTCAAAATAAATCTGCATGGTATAGGCAATGGCCCCAAGCCACGCGCTTATGATATTCAGAGAATCTATCCCCTGCCGAAATACCTGATCCGCAGTTACCGCCATAGTATTGGCAATCAAAATCTTTTTCGCCAGGCCGCAGATAAAACGTCTCAGGCCAAGGGCCGCCTCCCGGGGATTCACGCTGCGGCTGTCAATTTCCAGGGCAATATCTCTGTACTTTACAATGGGCCCCGCAATCAGCTGGGGAAAGAAAGAGATGTACAAAAGCACTTTGCCGAAATTCCTCTGAACCTCCACCTGTCCCCGGTAAACGTCAATGACATAAGACAATGCCTGAAATGTAAAAAAAGAAATTCCCACAGGCAGGCTTATCTGAGGATCGTTTATTCTGACTCCCGGTACGCCATTCATTGTTGTTATGATAAATCCGGTATACTTAAATACGCATAAGATCCCGATGTTAATTCCCACCGCCCCAATCAGCAATGCGTTCCGGCCGGCTTTTCCCATAAATAATGCACACAGATAATTGAGAAAAGCGCTTATGACCATTAAAATCACATAGACCGGTTCTCCAAAGGCATAAAAAATCAGACTGGCCAGAACCAGAAGGATATTTTTTATTTTTATAGAAGGGACTGCGCTGTGCAGGCAAAATACCACCGGAAAAAATATGCATAAAAATACCAATGAACTGAAAACCATTTTTTCTCCTTTGCTGCCGCTGCAGCGAACTTATGAGCTTTAAAAAGGAATGGAACTAAAGCCGTCGCTGCAGCCGCTCCACAATCAGATTTTTACACGCATCCAGGGTTTTCCTGCTCCAATGGCGCCTTTGTAGCCCTGATCTGTGGGGGTGTCATAGCTGAGTGCAAAATAATTGTATACATGATGCCACTTGCTCCACTCCGGATCATAAACCAGCCCGTCAATCTCAGCCCAGCCATGACCGCCGCTGTTGCAGCAATACACTTCTTCATATCCAATGGCCTTTGCCATATACGCAAAAGCAGCCGCATAACTGCAGCAATTTCCCGCTCCGTTTATAAACATATCATTGGCATAAATCACCGGCCAGTCCATTCCCAGGTAATGAGGGATTCTGGGCTTGATTTCAGGATAAGCCGCTTTCACGTAATCAAAGCAGACTCTCAGTTTTTCTTCCCTGGTCATACCGTCATTTGTGATACTGGCTACCACAGCCTGGGCCCTCTGAAGGGTTGCCAGAGATTCCGGGCTCATTCCTTCCATTGCTTTTCCGTTTATGTATACGGTTGTGTTCGAAAGGGCCAGCATTTTGCCCTCATTGAAACTGTAATAACGGGTTCCCGCATTCAGGGCCGCACTCACCGGAGTGCATGTGCCGTCACTGACGCTGTACATTATCGTTCCGGCGTCCAGATAATAACCGGAATAAACTTTTCCCTTCACATATAACGTATCCTTTGACAGCTTTCCTGTCTTTTTCGCCTGATAGTTATAGTATTTTGTACCGGCATTCACAATTCCCGTCTGTAAGACACGCGTTCCCTTTTTTACATAATACAGCTTCTTTTTGCCGTCTAAAAAGTACCCGGTATAAACTTTTCCTTTCACATACAAAGTATCCTTCGACAGCTTCTTTTTCTTGCCTGTATTATAATTAAAATATTTTGCGCCTGCTTTTACCGTTCCGGTGTGCAGAGTGCAGGTTCCCTGTTTGGCCTTATACAGCTTCTTTTTGCTGTTCAGGTAATAGCCCGTATAAACTTTTCCCTTGACATACAGCGTCTTTTTAGACAGTTTTTTTGTTTTGGCCTCATTATAACTGTAGTATTTGGCCTTCGCCTTCAGCGTTCCGGTGTGCAGGGTGCGTATTCCCTGTTTTACCTTATACATCTTCTTTCTGCTGTCCAAATAATACCCGGTATAAATTTTTCCCTGTACAAATACTGTCTGATCCGGCAATGCAATCATGCCCTGTTCTGCGAAACTGTAATATTTCGTTCCTTTGTTCAGGGTTCCGCTTTTTACTTCTGCCGTTCCGTTGGATACCAGGTATAAAATATTATTTTCCAGATAATATCCCGTATAGGCCTTTCCTTCCACATATACTGTCTGGCTGTTCAGCTTCAGCGTTTTCTGGTCTGCGCTGCTGTAATACTCTGTTCCTGCCTTCACGGTTCCGAAAACCGGCGCTGCCGCACCGTCAGATACCAGATAAAAGACACCGTTGTCCAGATAGTATCCTGTATACGTTTTTCCTTCCACATATACCGTCTGTTTGGCAAGTTTTATCATTTTCTGGTCTGCGCTGCTGTAATATTCTGTCCCTTCCCTGACCGTTCCGCAGAATGGTTCTGCTGTTCCGTTGGACACCAGACAGAAAAGTCCGGCGCTGTCCAGATAATACCCGCTGTAAACCACGCCGTTTACATAAATCAGACCGTCTTTTTCCTCCGGTGCATCCGGCGTTGTTTCTGAAACTTCTCCCGGTTGTGGAACAGAAAAAAACTCCGGCCCTTCACTGGTCTCCTCCAACATTTCGGTCTCTTCTGCGGTACTGTCGGATTGTTCCGGCTGAAGATTCTCCGCTTCTGCATCTGCTTCATCAACTGGCGGTTTGTCTGACGGTTGCTCTGGTTCTGCTGGCTGTATTTCGTCTGACGGCTGTTCTGGTTCTGCTGGCTGCGGTTTATCTGACGGCTGCTTCGGCTCGGCAGTCTGTATTTCGTCTGCTGGCTGCTCCGGCTCCGCAGTCTGTGGCTTATCTGCCGGTTGTTCTGATCCTGCAGTCTGTACTTTGTCCGCCGGCTGCTTCGGCTCTGCCGCCCCAAATGCAGGCATCACATCAGCGGCAAACAGGCTTGCAGCCAGTGAAAATGCGCAGAGACGGACTGCAATTTTCTTTTTCTCCATAAGTTTTTCCTCCCATTTAATTGTGAAATGTAACCTTTTATTGACAAAGGTTACATTTTGAATCATGATTTTATCTGGTACTACAGCTTTAAATTTAGAATCAGAACTATACATGTACAAAGGAGGAAATGAATGATGAGTAAGACACAGCCAATCCGGGAAACCCGCCAATTAACAGAACTGAAAGAATATTATCTGACCGAACACCCGAACCTGCGCAACTACACTTTGATTACTCTGGGACTGAATACTGCGCTGCGCATCGGGGATATTTTAAAAATCAAATGGGGGATGGTATATGATTTTGAAAGAAATCAGTACCGTTCCCATTTACTTTTAACGGAACAGAAAACGCGCAAAGAAACCATGATAGCGCTGAACCATACTGCCATTGCCGCCCTGGACGCTTTCAGGCAAAGCCGGCAGCCTGCCAGTGAAAACCTCTACCTGTTTTCCGGCCAGAAGAACAAATCCGCCCCTATCAGCCGGCAGCAGGCTTACCGCATTATAAAAGAGGCCGCAGACCATGCCCACCTGACGGAGCATATCAGCTGCCATTCCCTGCGGAAAACATTCGGTTATCATGCCTGGAAAAACGGAACTCCTCCGGCCCTTCTGATGGCCATTTTTAATCATTCTTCTTACCAGATTACCAAACGTTACTTATGTATTGACCAGGAGGATAAAGATCATGTTTTTTGTCAGCTCAATCTTTAACTGCTTTTTCAAGAAAATTTACAATATCTATAAAATTTTTACAAATTCTGCCGATATATACCATATGGTCTAAATGTAACCTTTGTCAATATAAGGTTACATTTTTTACTTTACCCAATTAATTTTATTCAAACGAGTTTTAACAAGGAGATGACATCATGAGTTTTACTCAGAAGAAAAAACGAAGCAGCAACACAAGATTTTTATTTCTGCTTTTCATGTTCTGTATGTTCCTGCCCGCAAAAGCCAGCGCCGCAGAACTGGACACTGTGCGTCCAATGACCCAGGTATGGGAGCAGACAGAGGAAACGCTTCCTTTCGAAGAAAGTACAGCCCTGTATCCGCCAGAAGATTCCGTTCCTGTTCAGGAAATTCCGAAGGAGATAAATTCCTCTGCCGGCGAAGAACTTCCCGCACCGCAGCCGGAGACTGAAAACGGTCTGGTTTTACAAAACGGCCATTATCTGCTGTACATAGACGGAACGCCTGTCACAGAACCGGGATGGAAAAAACTTTCTCCCGCTGAACGCTATCTAATTGACAAGCAAGGCGCTGTCACCGCCAAAATGTCCAAATCCGGCAATATCTGGCGTTATTACGACTATGATTCTGAAACTGTATCCTTCCAGCTCCAGAAAGATGTGTGGAAAAACGTACTGGGAAAATATTATTATTTCAGCAAATCCGGCAAATGCACAAGAATTTATGATCCGGCCTCTAAACAGTGCAAGAAGCTCAAGAAGGACAAAATGACCGTCATGAAAAAAGAAATCGGCCGGCTTTCTGATGGAAAACTCTATTATTTTAACTCCAAAGGAGTGCGGACTGCCAAAAAGGGATGGCAGAAAAGTTCCGGCTCTCTCTATGTACAAATCGGGAAAAATGGTTTTGTCACCTGCAAAATGGAAAAAAAGAGCGGTTACTGGAAATTTTATCAATACAGCTATTCCAAAGATGCATGGCAGAAACAGAAAAAAGTATGGAAAACTGTAAACAAACAGAGATATTATTTTAACGGCTCCGGCAAATGCACCCACCTGTACAATATCTCCTCCTGCAAATTCTATGATCTGGGGAAAAACAGCAAAACTTTGATCAAAAATGACATCCGAAGCATCCATAAAAAGAAATATTTCTTTGGCCCTGACGGAGTAAAAATGAGTTCTCCCGGACTTTATCAAACTATATCCGGCAAGCTGATTTACGTCACCTCAAAGGGGCGGGTGGAAAAAGAAATCCACGGCCAACTTCTTTCCTACACAGCAGACGGAAACAGAATCACCAGCTGCCGCGTCAGGGATTCTCATTTTATGTGTTATTACAATGGAGAAGGGGTTATAGTCAGGCAGATTGATTTGAACAAGCCCATGGTTGCTTTAACTTATGACGACGGGCCTTCCCAGTATACCTCAGCCATTCTGGATATACTGGAACAGCATGGCAGCGCCGCAACTTTTTTCGTGGTAGGCCAACGGGTAAACAGTTATCCTGATATTTTAAGACGGGCATGCGAGCTGCACTGTGAAATCGGCAATCACACTTACAGCCACAAAACGCTTACCAAAATCAGCATATCTGAAATTCAAAGCCAGATAAACATGACCAATGACGCCGTCAAAGCCATCACCGGCATTTCTCCTGTTGTCATGCGCCCTCCTGGAGGAGCCCACAACGGAACCGTAGAGGGAAGCGTAGGTATGCCACTGATTCTCTGGTCCATTGATACTCTGGACTGGCGGACCCGGAATGCTGCCCGGACACAGGCGGCAGTGCTTGAGTCTGTCAGCGACGGAGATATTGTACTGATGCACGATCTGTATCAGCAGACCGCGGCTGCTTCTTCCGTGATTATACCGGAGCTGGTGAGACGGGGATATCAGCTGATTACGGTCAGCGAGCTTGCTGACTGCAGAGGCGGTATGGCTGCCGGAGGAGTTTACCGGACCTTCCGATAGAAAATCTTCTGGCGCTGAATCTTTGCTGCTGGCAGCGGCATAGCCTGCAATATGGATTATATTACGCCGGCGGTTAAATATCACAGTATTTTACTTGCCCAAACCTCCATCTGCTGCGATATTTAACTGCCGGCGTAATATTTTAACAGAACAAGGGACTGCCGGAATGTAAAATTTGCACAATATTATATCGCTTCAAAGAAATCATACGATATATTGTGAAAAATTTTCGTCTCCCGACAGTCCCTTTTCCAATTCTATTTTATTCGCAATCGTTTATTTATCTCTCCAGATGATTCTTCCTTTGGTTAAATCATACGGAGACATCTCAACTGTCACTTTATCTCCCGGCAGAATACGGATGAAATTCATCCTCAGCTTGCCGCTGATATGTGCCAGAATCTGGTGGCCGTTTTCCAATTCCACCTGGAACATGGCGTTTGGTAATTTTTCAACCACTTTTCCTTCTACTTCGATTACGTCTGCTTTTGACATCTTGTTTCCTCCTGATTATGATAGCTGCCGGGCATCCCTAATACTTTTCTGATAAAGCTTAACGGCCCGTTTGATTTCTTCATTCCGAAAATTCTCCTGCGTAAAGACTTCTGTAATTTCTTTCGGAAGCTTTTTTATTATCTGAATATGTTTTCTGTTCTTTTTTTTTGGCTTTTCCAATGGCTTTAAATTTCCATCCGCCAGATAAACCATATTGGCTTCTTCTTTTACAATTACATAAATACTGTCTTTGTCATGGCCCGATCTGGAAATTGCTAATTTTATCTCCATATGACTGTTTCCTTCATTCTGCCTGTTTCCGTTTTGATGCCTGTTTCCTGCTTTCTCTGATTACCGGAAGCTGCTTTCAGCGGAAAGGGTTAAAATTTCCGGTTCCCCGGATGTCACCAAAATCGTATTTTCGTAATGAGCGGATAAGGAGCCGTCCTGGGTCACCACAGTCCAGTTATCCTCCTCCCACACTACATCGTAACGCCCTGCATTAATCATAGGTTCTATTGCCAATGTCATGCCTGCCTTCAGCCGGATTCCTCTGCTCTTCTGAGTGAAATTCGGTATCTGCGGATCTTCATGCAGATTGCTTCCAACTCCGTGCCCAACCAAATCCCGCACGACGCCGTATCCGAAACTCTCTGCATAAGCGGCAATTGCATTTGAAATCTGATGTAGATGATTTCCTTCTTTCGCATATTTAATGCCTTCAAAAAAACTCTGCCTGGTTCTTTCTATCAACAATGCGGCCTCCTGGGAAATCTCTCCGATTCCATGGGTTCTTGCTGCATCCGAATGATATCCCTTATAAATGACGCCGATATCCAGGCTTACAATGTCTCCTTCCTGAATCAGCCGCTTTTTGGTGGGAATGCCGTGCACCACCTCATCATTGACTGAAACACATACGGAAGCCGGATATCCGTTATAATTTTTAAAGGAAGGGATGCACCCATAACTTTTGATAATTTCTTCTCCCAGACGGTCAATATCCAACGTGGACATTCCGGGTTTCAGTTCCTTTTCCAGATTTTCATGAACTTTCTCCAGAATTTTTCCTGCTGCCCGCATTAATTCGATTTCTCTGGCAGATTTAATTGATACTGACATTTTCTACGCTCCTAAAATTTCCACAATGGCGTCAAATACTTTTTCCATTGGCTGAGTCCCGTCTACAGTTTTTAATATATTCTGTTTTTTATAATAGTCAATCAAGGGCTGGGTCTGCTCATGATAAACATCCAGACGTTTCTTTACGGTTTCCGGCTGATCGTCATCTCTCAGCACTACCTGGCTGCCGCAGCGGTCGCATACGCCTTCCACTTTGGTTGGAATCGAAACAATATGGTAAGTTGCGCCGCAGTTTAAACATGCCCGTCTGCCAGACATTCTGTTAACGATATTCTCATCCGGAACATCCACATCAATGGCATAATCCATGCTCTGGCTGATTTTTGCAAGGGCCTGATCCAAGGCTTCTGCCTGGGGAATTGTTCTTGGAAATCCATCCAGTACAAATCCGTTTTTGCAGTCATCCTGTCCGATACGGTCCATAACCAAATCACAGGTCAGTTCATCCGGCACCAAAAGCCCCTGATCCATATATTCTTTGGCTTTCTTGCCCAGTTCTGTGCCTGCTTTTAAGTTTGCCCGAAAAATATCTCCGGTAGAAATATGCGGAATGGAATATTTATCCGCAATCTGTTTTGCCTGTGTACCTTTTCCTGCTCCCGGTGCGCCTAACATAATAATTTTCATACTTGCTCCTCCTTATTTTCATGCTGTTATAAATGCTGTCCGAAGATTCTTACAATTCCTCTCTCCAAAGCAAATACACCATAGGAGATGCCATGCGGCATCTCCTAATTTCTGCATAACCGCCATGCAGCCTGCAAGCAGGCTTTACAGCGTTTTTTTACTTAGTCATTTAAAAATCCTTTATAATAACGTACCAGCATCTGGGATTCAATCTGCTTCAGAGTTTCAATGACGACACCTACAATAATGATGATAGATGTTCCGCCGAAGGACACATTTGCGCTGAATACTCCGTTAAAGAAAATTGGAATTACAGCTACAATCATAAGTCCTACCGCTCCGATAAATACGATATAGTTCAAGATCTTTGTCAAATAATCACTGGTTGGTTTTCCCGGTCTGATTCCCGGAATAAATCCGCCCTGCCGTTTCATATTGTTGGCAACCTCCAACGGGTTGAAGGTAATGGATGTATAGAAATAGGCGAAAGCAATTACCAGTACGATATATACCAGCAAACCGATACTGTAAATGGGCTGCTCCGGATCACACCAGTAAGACTGGGACAATCCATGCAGAATCTTGCTTCCGATTCCGGTTCCGTTGCCTTTTCCCATAATGGTTGCAATCACAACCGGAAACTGCATAATGGACTGGGCAAAGATAATAGGAATAACGCCGGCTGTATTTACCTTCAGAGGAATATGCGTAGACTGACCGCCTACCTGTTTGCGCCCCTGAATTTTCTTGCTGTACTGTACCGGAATTCTGCGCTGTCCATCCTGAAGGATGATAACGAAAACAACCGTTATCAGAATTACTGCAATAATAACTGCAGCCGCAATGATTGCATTTCCCACATTGGGCGCATTTGCAATAAACTGGGTGTAAAGGGTCATCAAATCTTCCGGTATACGGGAAATAATGTTAATTACCAATACAATCGAGATACCATTTCCCACACCATATTCTGTGATTCTTTCACCAATCCACATCAGCACTGCGGAGCCTGCCGTCAATCCGGTTACCATCATAATTACATGCGGCGCGTCGAATTTGTCCAGATATCCGCCCCGGCCGAATCCAATTGCCATGGCAATGGACTGAATCAGCGCCAATGCAACTGTCACATAACGAGTAATCTCTGCGATCTTCTTTCTTCCGTCCTCTCCATCCTTCTGCATTTCTTCCAGCTTAGGGATCGCAATGGTAAGAAGCTGCATAATAATGGAGGATGTGATGTAGGGCGTAATGTTCAGCGCGAACACTGACATCTGTTCAAAAGAACCGCCTGTGATGGCATTAAAGAAATTCAGTGAATCTGCGCCCTGGTTTGAAGCAAACCAGTTTGCAATCACTTCGGCATTGACACCAGGCAGAGGCAGCTGTGAGCCCAACCTGATGACAACCATCATTACTAACGTATAAAAAATACGGTTCCTGATATCTTTAATTTTAAATGCATTACGGAGTGTCTCCAGCATTAGATCACCTCTGCTTTTCCACCAAGAGCCTCAATCTTTTCTTTTGCACCTGCACTGAAGGCATTTACCTGTACGGTAAGTTTCTTGGTAAGCTCACCATCTCCGAGAATCTTAACGCCATCTCTTGGATTTTTGATGATTCCCCGCTCCATTAAAGTCTCTACCGTTACAACTGCATCATTATCAAATACATCCAATACATGAACATTGACTGCTACAATGTCCTTAGAATTCCTGTTGGTAAATCCACGCTTTGGAATTCGTCTGTATAATGGCATCTGGCCGCCCTCGAACCCAGGTCTCGGTGCGCCGGAACGTGCTTTCTGACCTTTATGTCCCTTACCTGCTGTCTTACCATTTCCGGAACCATGTCCACGGCCTCTTCTGAAATTATTGCTGTGCTTAGAGCCCACTGCCGGTTTTAAATTTGATAAGTCCATTTTGACACCTCCTTACGTTTTCTTAGATTTCTTCTACTTTCACTAAATGTCTGACCTGTCTGACCATACCTCTGACTGCTGCGTTATCCGGCATTTCCACCGAATGGTTGATTTTCCTCAAACCTAATGCTTCTACGGTTTTGCGGTTCTTTGGCACAGCGCCGATTGTAGATTTTACAAGTGTAATTTTTAATTTCTCTGCCATTTTCCATGTCCTCCTTAACCGAGTATCTCTTCTACAGATTTACCGCGGAGTTTTGCTACCTCTTCCGGAGATTTCAACTGACTTAAAGCATTGATTGTAGCAAGCACTACATTCTGCTTGTTATTGGAGCCCAGAGACTTTGTACGGATATTCTTAATGCCTGCAAGTTCACATACGCTACGCGCAGGACCGCCGGCAATTACGCCAGTACCTTCCGGAGCTCTTTTCAGCAATACAGACGCGCCGGTGTGTTTGCCGGTAATGTCATGTGTAATACTGCTGTTATCATCTAATTTTACAGAAATCAGTTTCTTGATTGCGTCTTCTTTTCCTTTGCGGATTGCTTCAGGAATTTCAGTTGCTTTCCCTAAACCTGCACCTACATGACCATTGCTGTCACCAACAACAACCAAAGCTGTAAAACGCATGTTACGTCCGCCTTTTACAACTTTCGTTACACGTTTAATTGATACCACTTTTTCTGTTAATTCCAATTGACTAGCATCAATGATTGTACGTTTCATGTGTTTGTCTCCTCCTATTAAAAGTTTAACCCGGCTTCTCTTGCAGCATCGGCTAAAGCCTTGACTTTACCCTGATAGATATATCCGCCTCTGTCGAAGACAACTGTAGTAATGCCTTTATCCAACGCTCTTTTTGCGATAATTGTTCCAAGATGCGCTGCCGCTTCTACGTTATTGGTTTTCTCCAGTTCAGCCTTTACATCCTTCTGAAGTGTAGATGCGGAAACAAGTGTATGCTGTGCAACATCGTCAATGATCTGCACATACATATGGTTATTGCTTCTAAACACTGCCAAACGCGGTCTTTCAGCGGTACCGGAGAAACGATTGCGGATTCTTCTGTGCTTTTTCATCCGGACTTCAGCTCTTGATTTCTTATTAACCATTTTTGTGTTCCTCCTTTAATTATTTTTTACCAGTCTTACCAACTTTACGCCTGATCACTTCATCAGCATATTTGATACCCTTGCCCTTATACGGTTCAGGTCTTCTCTTATCTCTGATTTCTGCTGCGTACTGGCCGACTTTTTCTTTATCAATACCGGAAACGGTAATTTTGTTTCCTTCTACTTTAGACTCAATTCCTTCCGGATCTGTCATAATCACCGGATGGGAATATCCCAGATTCAGGGTTAAGTCTTTTCCGGATTTGGATGCCCTGTAACCAACACCGTTTACTTCCAGTTCTTTGGTGTAACCCTGGGTTACGCCAACTACCATATTGTTAATCAGGGTTCTGGTCAGACCGTGCAGTGATTTCATTCTCTTTAAATCGTTGGGTCTTGTTACAGTTACCTCAGAACCTTCTAATTTGATTTCCATTTCTGTTGGAAGGGTTCTCTCTAAAGTCCCCTTCGGACCTTTCACAGTCACATGATTATTTTCTGCAATATCTACCGTTACGTCTGCAGGTATTGCGATTGGCATTCTTCCTATACGTGACATGCCCGTACCTCCTTACCATACGTAAGCTAATACTTCTCCGCCTACTGCTAATCTTCTTGCTTCTTTATCAGTTACAACACCCTGATTGGTGGAAAGAATTGCAATTCCAAGTCCGCCGAGAACCTTTGGAATTTCATTTTTGCCGGCATATACCCGAAGTCCCGGTTTGGAAATTCTCTTAAGTCCTGTGATAATCTTTTCATTTTTGTCACTACCGTATTTTAAGGTAATGCGAATTGTGTTAAAGCTGCCATCTTCTACAATGTCATATTTTGCAATATATCCTTCATCTACAAGAATATTGGCAATTGCAATCTTCATTTTGGAAGATGGAACATCAACTGTATCATGTTTAGCAGTATTTGCATTACGGATTCTTGTAAGCATATCTGCGATTGGATCACTCATTGTCATGATATATTTTCCTCCTTTACCGGCCTACCAAGACGCCTTTTTAACACCTGGAATCTGTCCTTTATAAGCTAATTCACGGAAGCAGATTCTGCAGATTCCGTATTTTCTCAAATATGCATGCGGACGTCCGCAAATTCTGCAACGGCTGTATTCTCTGGTAGAGAATTTCTGTTTGCGCTGCTGTTTGATTTTCATTGCTGTTTTTGCCATTGAAATTCCCTCCTTACTGTTTTGCAAATGGCATATTGAACTGTGCCAACAATTCACGGCCTTCTTCGTCTGTTTTTGCTGTAGTTACGAAAATAACATCCATACCGCGGATTTTGTCGATTTTATCATACTCGATTTCCGGGAAAATCAGCTGCTCTTTGATACCAAGGGCATAATTTCCTCTTCCGTCAAATGCGTTGGGATTTACCCCTCTGAAGTCACGTACACGGGGCAGAGCCAGATTGATTAAGCGATCAACAAACTCATACATCTTATCGCCTCTCAAGGTCACTTTACACCCAATGGCCATTCCTTCTCTGATTTTGAAGTTTGCCACAGATTTTTTGGCTTTTGTAATCACTGCTTTCTGGCCGGTAATGGTTTCCAGATCGCTCACGGCAGCGTCAAGAAGTTTCGCGTTTTCTTTCGCTTCGCCGACACCCATGTTGATGACTACTTTTTCAATCTTCGGTACTTGCATCACATTTTTATATTCGAATTTTTTCATCAGAGCGTCTACGATCTCGTTCTGATAAATTTCTTTTAATCTACTACTCAACTGAATGGACCTCCTCTCCTGAATTAATCAATAACTTCGCCTGTAGATTTGGCAAAACGTACTTTTTTATCTCCGTCCATTTTGAAACCGATGCGGGTAGCCTTTCCTTTGTGCAGATACATCACATTGGAAATATCAAGAGGGGCTTCCTGATGCACAATGCCGCCCTGCTGATTTGCCATGCTGGGTTTGGTATGCTTGGTTGCCATATTGATGCCCTCTACCAGTACGGTATGGTTTTTCTTATTGACAGAAAGGACTTTGCCTTCTTTGTCTTTATCTTTGCCGGCGATTACTTTCACTAAATCGCCTTTTTTAATTTTCATCATTGCCATCTCTTTGCACCTCCTATAATACTTCCGGAGCCAGGGAAACAATTTTCATAAACTGCTTCTCACGAAGCTCTCTTGCAACCGGCCCAAAGATACGGGTTCCTCTCGGGGTTTTGTCATCTTTGATGATGACAGCCGCATTCTCATCAAATTTAATATAAGAACCGTCTTTCCGACGGGCGCCTTTTTTCGTACGAACCACTACAGCTTTTACTACATCGCCTTTCTTAACAACACCACCTGGTGTTGCATCTTTAACCGTAGCAGTGATGATATCTCCAATATTCGCATATCTTCTTGTCGAACCGCCCATAACACGGATGCAGAGTAATTCTTTTGCTCCTGTATTATCGGCTACTTTCAGTCTGCTTTCCTGTTGAATCATGCCGGTAGCCTCCTTTATTTCGCTCTCTCAATGATTTCCACAAGTCTCCATCTCTTATCCTTGGATAAAGGTCTTGTTTCCATTACTTTGACTGTATCTCCAATTTTGCATTCATTGTTTTCGTCATGAGCTTTCAATTTATAAGTTCTTTTTACGATCTTGTTGTAAAGGGGATGTCTTACATTGTCCCGCACTGCAACAACAATCGTCTTGTTCATCTTGTCGCTTACAACAACACCGGTACGTGTTTTTCTAAGATTTCTTTCTTCCACGATTCTGCTCCTTTCACTAAGCGTTCAATGTCTCCCGTGCCTTTTCAGTGATAATCGTCTGAATTCTGGCAATATTCTTGCGAACCTCTTTGATTCTTCCGGTATTCTCCAACTGGTTGGTCGCATTCTGGAATCTTAAATTAAAAAGTTCTTTCTTTGCAGCCACTAACCTCTCCTGCAATGCTTCTACGGATTCTTCTCTTAATTCTTTCACATAATTACTGCTTTTCATTTGATTCACCGCCTTCTAAGTCTGCCCGAGAAACTATTTTACATTTACATGGTAACTTATGTGTAGCAAGACGCAATGCTTCCCGTGCGATTTCTTCCGGAACGCCGGAGATTTCAAACAAAACACGGCCTGGTTTTACAACAGCCACCCAGTATTCCAGTGTTCCTTTTCCGGAACCCATACGGGTTTCTGCCGGTTTTGCAGTTACTGGTTTGTCAGGGAAAATTTTAATCCAGACTTTACCGCCACGCTTAATGTAACGTGTCATTGCAATACGGGCTGCCTCAATCTGATTGGATTTGATCCAGCATGGCTCTGTAGCCACAATACCGTATTCACCGTTTGTAATTTTATTACCTCTTAACGCCTTTCCTGCCATGGAACCACGGAACTGTTTACGGCGTTTTACTCTTTTTGGCATTAACATTATTTATCGCTCCCTTCCTTTGTTTCTTTTGTTGGAAGTACCTCGCCTTTGTAGATCCATACTTTTACTCCTACTTTACCGTAGGTGGTATCTGCTTCAGCGAATCCATAATCGATATCTGCTCTTAATGTCTGAAGTGGAATCGTTCCTTCACTGTAGAACTCGGTACGGGCCATATCAGCGCCGCCCAGACGTCCGGAAACGGAACTCTTAATTCCAAGAGCGCCTGCTTTCATACTTCTGCCCATGCAGGATTTCATTGCTCTTCTGAAAGAAACACGGTTCTCTAACTGCAGCGCAATATTTTCTGCTACAAGCTGCGCGTCTTTGTCCGGTCTTTTTACTTCTTTGATATCTACTACCAGTTTTTTATCTGTTAATTTCTGAAGTTCTGCTTTTACTTTCTCAATTTCTGATCCGCCTTTACCGATTACGACACCTGGCTTTGCAGTATAGAGAATTACTTTTACCCGATCAGAAGCTCTTTCAATCTCAATCTTGGAAACTCCGGATGCGTATAATTTCTTCTTCAAGAATGTTCTGATGTTATAATCTTCAATAAGAAAATCTGCAAAATCTGCTTCCGCATACCATTTAGAGTCCCAATCTTTAATAATTCCAACTCTTAAACCATGAGGATTCACTTTCTGTCCCATGTTTGCCCTCCTATCTTTCATCAAGCACAACTGTAATGTGGCTCATTCTCTTTTCGATTCTGTAAGCTCTTCCCTGTGCCCTTGGTCTGACTCTTTTCATTGTTGGTCCTTTATTTGCATAACACTCTGCAATGTAAAGATTGTCTGCATTCATACCGTTATTGTTTTCTGCATTTGCAATTGCAGATTTCAACAGTTTCTCTATTACGCTGGATGCGTATCTCGGATTGTATGCAAGAATAGCCAGTGCGGTCTTAACATCTTTTCCACGGATTGCATCTAACACGAAACATGCTTTCTGAACAGATACTCTGGCGTAAGATAATTTGGCTGACGGTCTGGTATCTTTCTGCGCATTTCTTTCTCTCTTAATTTGACTTCTATGTCCCTTTGCCATGGATGTGGAACCTCCTTTCCCATATCTATCTATTAACGAACTTTGGATTTCTTCTCATCTTTTCCATGTCCACGGTAAGTTCTTGTGGCAACGAACTCACCAAGCTTATGGCCTACCATATCTTCTGTCACATAAACCGGCACATGTTTTCTTCCGTCATGTACGGCAAATGTGTGGCCTACGAACTGCGGGAAAATTGTAGAACGGCGAGACCATGTTTTAATCACGCTCTTTTCACCTGCTGCGTTCATGGCATCTACTTTTTTCAATAAGCTTGCATCAGCAAATGGTCCTTTTTTCAGTGAACGACCCATAAAAATTCAACCTCCTAAAATTTCGTCCCGCCAGCGGGCAGAACCGCCCTGCGGGTATCCCTGTTATTTCAAAGCTCTACCGTCTCTTCTTCTTACGATAAGCTTGTTGCTTGCTTTGTTTTTCTTTCTGGTCTTAAGACCCAGTGCAGGTTTGCCCCACGGAGTAGACGGGCCCGGACGTCCGATTCCGGTCTTTCCTTCTCCACCACCATGCGGATGGTCGTTGGGGTTCATAACAGAACCGCGTACGGTCGGGCGGATACCCATATGACGCTTCCGTCCTGCTTTACCAATTTTAATAAGGTTGTGATCCGCATTGCCTACCACGCCTATGGTTGCTCTGCAGATAATCGGCACCATTCTCATTTCACCGGAGGGCAGTCTCAGGGTTGCATATTTTCCTTCTTTTGCCATCAGCTGAGCGCTGTTTCCTGCGGAACGCACAAGCTGTCCGCCTTTTCCCGGATATAACTCAATGTTGTGTACCTGAGTACCTACCGGAATATTCTCTAAAGGAAGGCAGTTGCCTACTCTTACTTCCGCTTCCGGCCCGTTCATTACTTTCATGCCGTCAGTCAGGCCTTCCGGAGCAAGGATATATGATTTGGTTCCGTCCACATAGCAGATCAATGCGATATTTGCTGTTCTGTTGGGATCGTACTCAATTCCGATAACAGTTGCCGGAATTCCGTCTTTTTTATTTCTCTTAAAATCAATAATTCTATATTTTCTTCTGTTGCCGCCGCCACGGTGTCTTACAGTAATTTTACCCTGATTATTACGGCCGGAATTCTTCTGTAAAGAAACTAACAGAGATTTCTCTGGGGTTTTCTTGGTAATTTCAGAAAAATCAGAACCGGTCATATTCCTTCTGGAAGGTGTATATGGGTTATATGTCTTAATTCCCATGATGTTTCTCCTTTCTATAAGCCTGCAAAAATTTCAATGTCTTTGCTGTCCTCAGTCAACTGGACAATCGCTTTCTTGGTTTTGGCAGTTTTGCCCACTACCATACCTCTTCTTTTCTTCTTGCCGCCGACATTTAAGGTATTCACTTTCTTTACCTTGGTTCCCTCAAACATTTTTTCAACAGCTTCCTTAATCATGGTCTTATTTGCTTCCGGATGAACCAGAAAAGTATATTTTTTCTCACCCATAAGGTTCATGCTCTTTTCGGTAATTACCGGTTTGAGGATTACGTCATAATATTGTACGTTTGCCATTATGCATACACCTCCTCGATTGCTGATACCGCATCCTTGGTGATTACCACGGTATCGTATTTCAGAATATCATATACGTTGAGAGAATTGGTCATTGTAGTCTTAACAGCAGGAATATTTCTTGCAGACATTACTACGTTCTGATCATTGTCTTTCATAACCACAAGGGCTTTATTTACTTTCAGGTTATTTAATACTTCCTGGAATTTCTTTGTTTTGATTTCATCCAGGCTTAAGTTATCCACTACGATAAATTTACTCTCATTGACTCTGGATGTCAGCGCGGACTTTAATGCTGCCCTTTTTTCTTTCTTATTCATCTTGAAAGAATAATCTCTTGGAACCGGAGCGAATACTACGCCGCCGCCTTTCCACTGAGGAGCGCGGATGGAGCCCTGTCTGGCATGACCGGTTCCTTTCTGTCTCCATGGTTTTCTTCCGCCGCCGGAAACTTCGGAACGTGTCTTTGCCTTCTGTGTTCCCTGACGTCTGTTTGCAAGCTGCTGCACAACTGCCATGTGTACAAGATGTTCGTTGATTTCAACACCAAACACTGCATCGTTGAGCTCAAGGCTTCCAACTTCGTTGCCTTCCATATTATAAATAGCTACATTAGCCATTGTTAAGTCCTCCTTTCACTACTGCTTTACAGTCTCTTTGATTGTTACCAGAGACTTCTTCGGTCCCGGAACAGATCCTTTTACCAGAAGCAGATTGTTCTCAGCATCCACTTTTACAACTTCAAGGTTCTGAACCGTTACTTTTACAGCACCCATATGTCCCGGCATTCCTTTGCCTTTAAACACTTTGCTCGGACTGGAACATGCACCGTTGGAACCCTGATGACGGTGGAATTTGGAACCATGCGCCATGGGCCCTCTGTGCTGGCCGTGTCTCTTAATTGCGCCCTGGAATCCCTTACCTTTGGAGATTGCAGTCGCATCAACTTTATCGCCTTCTGCAAAAATATCTGCTTTAATCTCATCAGCCAGATTATAATCTGCAGCATTTTCAAATTTAAATTCTTTTACAAATCTCTTGCCGGACACGCCTGCTTTGTCAAAGTGTCCTTTCTCAGCCTTTGTCAGACCATGTCTGTTTCTGATTTCTTTTCTGCCGTTGGCGTCTCTGTTAATAATCTTCTCTTTCTTATCAACAAAACCAACCTGCACTGCGCTGTATCCGTCGTTTTCCACCGTCTTAATCTGTGTTACGGCACACGGACCAGCCTGTAATACAGTAACCGGCACCAGCGCGCCGTCTGTATTGAAGATTTGAGTCATTCCGACTTTGGTCGCTAAAATCGCTTTCTTCATTTCTTTCCCTCCTGTTTACTCTACAGCGGAACGATTCATACCCATCGGGCAGCGGAACCGCTCATCCTAGAACAGTTGCAATACTTCTATATTGAACCCTTCAGGATTGTTACCCTTTACTTGTTCTTCATTTTGATATCAATGTAAACACCTGCAGGCATTTCCAGTCTGGACAATGCATCAACCGTTTTCTGGGTCGGTGTAATGATATCAATCAGTCTCTTATGAGTTCTCTGCTCAAACTGCTCTCTGGAATCTTTGTACTTGTGAACCGCCCTTAAAATTGTAACAACTTCCTTCTTGGTGGGAAGTGGAACCGGTCCGCTCACCTGTGCTCCATTTTTCTTTACAGTTTCGATAATTTTCTTTGCAGATGCATCCACTAACTGATGGTCATATGCCTTCAGTGTGATTCTCATTACTTGACTTGCCATAAAAAAAGCCGCCTCCTTTTCGCACTTTACTTCAGTACGACAAGCGGTGACTGTACACTTCTCCGTGTGTGTCCTGGACATTGCACACGGCGCTTCTGCTTTTTGCAGATTTCCTGTTGTGATACAGTGACTTGTCGCCAGTTTCCTAACTTGACATTCGCTCCACGGAAAAACCTGCCAGTCTCAGGCAGCAACCTCTCGCTTCATCGCTATCATGCCACAGCATTTGTTATTATAAAACATAATTGTCCATAATGCAAGCATAAATTTATTTTTTCATATAATAATGATATATCTCAGCCTTTACAGTCTAACATGGACATCCAATCCATAGGACAAAACTGCTCCAATATCTCTTCCTGGCGATCCTCCGCTGGGTTTTGAGTCGCCGGCTTGCTGCTGACAGCCGGATCTTCCTGCACATCTTTCATTGCCGCTTTTACTGCCTCTCCCAGTAATTCTCCGAATTGGGGAGTTTTCTCCGTCATCTCCGCCACCTGCTGATATGCCTGCCCGATTATGGTCTGCTGCTCTTCTTTGGAGGAAGCCTGCTGCAAAGCATGTCTGATCCGTTCGCCTTCTGTTCTGGCCAACTCTGCCATTTGGGCAAGCTGCGGATTCATTCGTCTGAGCAGCTCTTTTTCTTCCGGCGTCACCGATTCCCCTCTGGCTATCCTTTTGGCTATCTGCAATAGTTTTCGGGCGTCCCGCTGGCCTTTATCCACTTCTTTTGGCTCTAATAACTGCTGCAGAACAGATTTCTTATTGTCATCTGTTTCCGCACCGGTAAAATTCCGGATAATCTGGCTGATATCTACAGTGAGATCTCCTGCTTTATTCTTTGTTACTGCTGATTGCGGACTCATAATGTTCATACTCATTCCTCCCGTCTGCCTGATACAATTGTTCTCTGACATTTATATCGGCAAATACAGGCCGTTCCCATACCGGCTCCACGCCTGTTCAGCCAAGCAGCAGCTCTTTTTTCCTGATATAGTAAACAATTCCTGCCGCATCCGCTAAAAACCATCCAATAGGGATCGCCCACCAGATACCGACGACACCGACAGAAGGAACCGCCGAAAGCAGATATGCCAACAGCACCCTTGTCCCAAGAGAAATCACCGTAAGCGCCACAGACATCCCCGGCCGTCCCAATGCCCGGTACAGGCCGTACAGCAGGAACAGACACCCAATCCCTGCATAAAACACCCCTTCAATCCGCAGATAGCGGACTCCTTCCTGAATAATGAGCGCTTCGCCGGCATCCACAAAAATTTCCATCAAAGGCCGTGCAAAAATGCAGACTGCCGCAGATATTACGATACAGAACCCCATGGAGCATATCACCGCTCCTTTCAATCCGCTCTTTATCCGCTGTTCTTCCTTTGCGCCATAGTTCTGGGCAATAAAGGTAGAAAAGGCATTGCCAAAATCCTGTACCGGCATATAAGCGAAAGCGTCAATCTTCACTGCCGCCGCAAATGCCGCCATAATTGCAGGGCCAAAGCTGTTCACTAACCCCTGTACCATGAGAATTCCCAGGTTCATCACAGACTGCTGTACGCAGGTCAGAACTGAAAAACCTGCAATTTCCTTAATGCTGATTTTGCAAAGCCTCCAGTGTTTCCAAATTCCCTGAAACTGGGGACATTTGATCAGCGTGTATCCGGCAATTCCCACCCCTGAAATATACTGTGCAATTACAGTTGCCTCTGCTGCTCCTGCCGCACCCCGTTTCAGCCACAGCACGAAACATAAATCCAATATAATATTTAAAACCGCAGAAATTGCCAGAAAAATCAGCGGCGCCACAGAATTGCCGATTGCACGTAAGAATGCGGCAAAGTAATTATATAAAAAGGAAGCTGCAATGCCGCAGAAAATCACAAACAGGTACTCCCGCATCAATCCCCAGACTTCATCCGGCACCTGCAGAAACATGCGTATGCTGTCCAGGCAGAGAAATGCAGAAATATTCAATAATAAAGTAAATCCTGCCACCAGCGCGAAGGATGCGCAGATACTCTCCTTCAGCCCCTTTTCATCCTTTTGCCCAAACCGAATGGAAAAAACTGCTCCGCTTCCCATACAAAGCCCCAGTAAAATCGAGGTTAAAAACGTCATCAGCGTAAAGGATGAGCCTACAGCCGCCAGTGCATGGCTTCCCAAAAATTTCCCCACAATCAGGGTATCCGCTATGTTATAACATTGCTGCAGTAAATTGCCCAGAATCATGGGAACGGCAAACCCCATCATGGAAGCCATCACAGGCCCTCTGGTCAGATCCCGGTCCATGTTTCCTTATTCTCCTCTGTCTTTGTTCCTGCCCAGACAAATAATCCGATTCCCACTGCCAGAATGAGGATAGAAATCAATTGCGAAGTAGACAGAAAACCGAATTCTCCCCGATAATCATTCCGAAGCATCTCAATCAAAAATCTTCCTATACTATAGAGAATACAGTAGCCTGCCGCAACTCTTCCCTTCTGCGGCTGTTTTTTTGCATATGCCATAAGCACAAACGCCATAGCAAAGTCACCGATACTGGAATAGATTTGCGTAGGAATCAGCTTTACTCCATTGGGGGCGTAATTTGACTGCCAGTACTGGATTCCAAATATAGACTCTGTCTCCCTTCCATAGCAGCATCCTGCGAAAAAGCATCCAATTCGTCCGCACCCCTGGGCAAAGGCCACCGCCGGAAGCACCAAATCCAGATAGGTGAGAAAATCTGCTTTTTTGAATCGGCAGTATCCCCAACCGGCAGCCACTCCGCCGATAATCCCGCCGTAAACTACCCAGCCGTTCTGAAAATTCAGTAACATAGAGGGATCATTTAATATATCTTTGAAGCTTACTGTATAATAAAGAAGTTTGCTGCCTACAGCCCCTCCAAGCACGGCGCACCAGAAAATACCAAATAAGATATCAGAGTCCAGACCCCGTTTTCTGGCACGCCTTTCACTAATCAGCAGTGCGCTCATGTAACCGATTGCCACCATTATGCCATAGACATGAATTGTCAGCGGCCCAATTGTAATGTCATTAATCATAGTTTCCTCCAAATTCCCTGTTTTGTTTCTTATTATTTATCTGTCATTTTTCAAACACGCTCTAGCTTACTCTTCTTCTAACTCATCTGCAATCCCTTCTGTGATTTTCCTTTCTCTCACATATTGTAACAGACTTATCAGTTCTTTGGAACCATTTTTGCTTGTCATATTCAGGAAAAATTGTCTATTCATTACTAAATTCACGATTCTTGCGGGAATTTCCACCAGAATACAAATTAATCTCTGTCAGAAATGCGTTGTTGCGACAATGCCAAAATGTATATCGGCATGAACAAATGTTTGTCACGTTGATATTCAGCAGTTCCGCCGCCTCTAAAGCGCCAAGAGAAAGCTGCTCAAATTCTGCCTCTTTCTCTTTATCCGGTACAAGGCAGGTATTCTGTTCAAATGTTTCCACAACTCTTATCAGTGTTTCTGCTTCTCTATGTTCCCGCTGCTCTTTTTCCGGGGTTTTCCTTGTATTCTGATACCTGCGTTCCTCTTTTTTTCTTCTTTCTTCTGCCATATCATAAAAATTTTTTACAATCTTCATTTCTTCCTATTACCTCTTTCCTTTTTATTCTAAAGATAAGAAATTACTATATAGTAAGGTAATTTATAATAACTTGTTAAATAGGAAATTACTATTATAAAAATTATTATATATAATTATTCCACCAAAGTAAAGGGGGAAATTCATGGACTACGGTAAATTGGAACTCCACATCAACGAACTATTAACATCAAGAGGTATATCCAAAAATAAAATATGCAAAGATTTAGATATTCCCCGCCCTAATTTCAACCGCTACTGCAGAAATGACTTTCAGCGTTTGGATGCGGGATTAATCTGTAAATTGTGCCATTATCTGGAGATTGAAGTTGGAGAACTTATCACCTATCAGCCTCCTGAAAAATAATGTATGGGACTGCCGCTATTTGTCATAAGCTTTTAATCATTTGGGGAATTGCGCATAAAACTCAGATGAAAGCAATAATTTTTGCTCTTACCTGTCTGCATATGCTTTAGAAAAACACCGTTGATTTTTTCAAGGAGAAATGATATATTAAGAACAAGGAAAGCACCTACTCCAAAGTGGATGCCCCCGAAAATGGTTTAGATGTCCTTATAGACACCGCCTATCCTGTTGGCAGACAGGATAGGCATTTTTATGTGCGCCCAGTATGGGCGCAATCTAATCGGTGAAAGTCCGTAACACGCCCTGATAGTGGGAAGTGTATAGCCAAGAGCAAGGGTGTCCATCGTG